>NZ_JBWKMK010000020.1:0-85479 GCF_056431365.1 Acinetobacter seohaensis | reverse complement strand
AGAGGGAATTATACAAAACCTGTTTTATGGTCAAGATCATATTTTGCAGGGTCTTGTGGTGGTGCGCCTTTGGAAATAATCAAACAATATATTCAGAATCAACAAGGTTGAAATTTGTGAAATTCACCTCCACCCTGACTGACGGGTGGAGTCCTCTTTCACTTGGAGATAGAAAAATGGCGTTATCGCACTCAAGCCAACAATTCTAGCGGTCTGCATCAATTTAAAAATATTTTTGCAGATTATTTTAAACAGCGACATATCTATGGCAATCCTCTGCTGAATTCCAATGACACGCTGCAATACAACCATCTTGAACTTTTACTGGATATATTTCAGCAGGCTAAACAATCTTTATCGGGCGCTTATGGCTTAGATTTAAGCCAAATTCTGTTTTTTATTCATGTGCCCAAACAGGTCGATGTAGAAATCCACTCAGCGCAATTTCTAAACACTCCAAGTGCTTTGCTCGATGAATTCCTGCACAACAAAGCGCCTCAAACCACGATGGAACAATCCACCGCACAACCCAAGCTCAAACTACAACAAGTGGATAAAGACTTGCTGATTGATCTGGCACAACTTTTAGAAGTGGAACCGTATGATTATTTGAGCATTGCACATGAAGCCTATTTGCTCACATTAGAACCGAGTTTTATTGACAGTAATTTATATATTCAGCGTTTAATTCAGCACGTTGCTGCAATGGACAATCATGAACAAGGTGAAATTGCCTTACATAAAGAAATTACCCAACGTATTCAGCAATTTTACGCCATGTAAGCACAATGGATTTGAACAAAATATTTACTCGCAATTTTTACCAAGGAAAACGTATCTCAACTGGCAATTCCGTGCAGAATCTAGGAAAATATTGCACTTTTAGCATGAACAATCAGCGAACTGTTTTTTCGCCTTGATTTGGAACATATATGAAGTTTGAGAAATTAGGTCAGTCGGGGCGCGCCCGTCGTGGTCGTTTAACACTTGCTCATGGTGTGGTAGAAACCCCTGTGTTTATGCCTGTGGGGACGTATGGCACAGTCAAAGGCATGCTGCCACGCGATATTGAAGAAATTCAGGCACAGGTTATTTTAGGCAATACCTTTCATTTATATTTGCGTCCAGGGCTAGAAGTGATTCAGCAACACGGCGGTCTACATGAATTCATCAAATGGGATAAGCCTATTTTGACTGACTCTGGTGGCTTTCAGGTGTTTAGCTTAGGCGCAATGCGTAAAATTAAAGAAGAAGGTGTGACCTTCCGTTCGCCTATTGATGGCTCAAAGGTTTTTCTTTCGCCTGAAATCTCGATGGAAATTCAAAAAACTTTGAACTCTGACATCGTGATGATTTTTGACGAATGTACGCCTTATCCTGCAACGCATGAAGAAGCACAAAAATCTTTGCAATTGTCTTTACGCTGGGCAAAACGCTGTAAAACACATCACCATGATGAACTACAAAACAGCAACGCGCTGTTCGGGATTATTCAAGGCGGTATGTACGAAGATTTACGTGTTGAATCTTTAAACGGCTTACTTGAAATTGGTTTTGATGGTTATGCCATTGGCGGTCTTTCGGTGGGTGAACCGAAAGAAGAAATGATCAAAGTACTAGATTATTTGCCAGCTAAAATGCCAGAAGATAAACCACGTTATTTGATGGGCGTCGGCAAGCCAGAAGATATTGTGGAAGCAATTCGTCGTGGCGTCGATATGTTCGACTGCGTGATGCCAACCCGTAATGCGCGCAATGGTCATTACTTTGTAACCGATGGCTTGGTGCGTATTCGTAACAGTAAGTATCGTCATGACCAAAGCCCGCTCGATCCGCATTGTGATTGCTATACTTGCAAGAACTTTACCCGCGCTTATTTGTTTCATTTAGAAAAATGTGGCGAAATGTTGGGGTCAATGTTGGGCACTATTCATAACTTACGTTATTACCAACGCTTTACCCAAGATATTCGCAATGCCTTAGATAACGGCACTTTCGATGAATTTGTACAGGACTTTTATGCCCGTCGTGGCCTAGAAGTACCGCCTTGTCCTGAAGATTAGTCTTTTCAGTATTTGCGCTGAGTAAAAAGACAAGGTAAATTGCAGAACAAACCCAATTTATTATCAGATCACTGATCGCCAGTTTTTAGTTTAGGAAAATGAAATGAGCCTTTTTATTTCGACCGCTCACGCAGCAGGTGAAGCTGCACAACAACCAAGCCTTGTGGCTAACCTTTTAATGATTGCAGTCTTCATTGCAATTTTCTACTTCCTGATTTGGCGTCCACAATCAAAGCGTGCCAAAGAGCATCGTACACTGATTGAAAGCTTGGGCGTAGGCAGTGAAGTGGTATTCGCAGGTGGTCTTATGGGTAAAATCACGAAAATTGAAGGTGATTTTGCAGTGGTAGAGCTGAACCGTGGTGTAGAAGTAAAAGTACAACGCGCGAGTGTCATTTCAGTTCTTCCTGAAGGCACATTAAACAACCTCTAATCAAAAAGAGTCGTGCTCACGCACGACTTTTTCATTTTAAGAAGAAAATAAATGCGTTACCCAGCATGGAAATATCTGCTCATCCTCGTTGTTCTTGTGGTGAGTACATTATATGCCCTGCCTAGCTTGTATCCAGATGAACCTGCTGTTCAAATTTCAGGTGCCAAAGCTGGTACCCAAATTGATCAAAGCATCATACAAAAAGCAGAGCAAATTTTACAATCAGAAAATATTGCCAGTCATGACAACAGCTTTACCAACAATGCTGCATTGTTGCGTTTAGACACCTCAGAAGCCCAACTCAAAGCCAAAGAAGCTTTACGTCGCGGTTTAGGTGATGACTATGTCGTGGCACTGAACCTTGCGCCAACCACACCAGAATGGCTACAAAAAATTGGTGCAAAACCAATGAAACTCGGTCTGGACTTACGTGGTGGTGTGCACTTCTTATTAGAAGTGGATATGGACAAGGCCATCAGCCAGCGTATGGAAACTTCAGCCACCGATTTACGCCGTCAATTGCGTGACAACAAGCTGAAATTTAATAGCCTTTCGCTGAATAACAACACCATCACCCTACAGTTTGCCAATAATGCACACCGTGATGCAGTGATGGATTTCTTGCGTCGTAACGGCAATGAATACACACAGCAAGCTGTAGCCACCACAGAAGGCTCTAGCTTACGTCTGAACTATACCGATGTCCGTAAACAGGAAATTCAGTCGTATGCGGTCAATCAGAACTTAACTACTTTACGTAACCGTATTAACGAGTTAGGTGTGGCTGAAGCTTTGGTACAAACTCAAGGTAGCAACCGTATTGTAGTGGAATTGCCAGGCGTACAAGATACTGCTGAAGCGAAGCGTGTACTCGGTCGTACTGCGAACCTCGAATTCCGTTTGGTGTCTGACTTAAATGATCAATATATTGATCCGTACACAGGTCAGACTACAGGTACAGTACCACCTGGCACAGAAGCGTTTGCCTTTGAATCTTTGGACAGTGGTCGCCAATTATTATTGAACCGCAGCCGTATTTTAACGGGTGAGCGTGTTCAAAATGCGTCGAGTGGTTTTAGCCAAGATACAGGCGGTGCAGAAGTTAACATTACCCTTGATGCTGCGGGCGGTAAACTCATGGCAGATGCGACACGTAACGCTGTGGGTAAACGTATGGCGGTATTGTTTATTGAAAACAAACAACGTATTAGCTATGTGACCGATGAAACTGGCACACAAACTGAAGTACGCACCCCATATACCGAATCTGTCGTCATTAATGCTGCAACCATTCAGGCGGTATTGGGTTCGCAGTTCCGTATTACAGGTCTAGATTCCCCACAAGAAGCCTCTGAATTGGCCTTAATGCTTCGTGCAGGTGCCTTGGCAGCGCCAATGTACTTTGTCGAAGAACGTGTGATTGGTCCAAGCTTGGGTCAAGAAAACATTGATAAAGGCGTATTGTCGACTCAGATTGGCTTCATTTTGGTTGCAATCTGGATGGTGGTGTTCTTCCGTCTGTTTGGTCTGATTGCCAACTTCGCTTTAGTGTTTAACTTAGCCATGATTTTAACCGTCATGTCTTGGATTGGTGCATCACTCACCTTGCCGGGTATTGCGGGTATCGTAATTACCATTGGTATGGCGGTAGATGCCAACGTCTTGATTTGTGAGCGAATACGAGAGGAAATTAAGTGGGGCGCCTCGCCCAAACAAGCCATTGTGGCAGGTTATGACCGAGCGTATAACACTATTTTCGACTCGAACTTAACCACATTCTTGGTGGCATTCATTCTGTTTGCGATTGGTACAGGTCCAATCAAAGGCTTTGCTGTGACGCTCATGATTGGTATTGTCTGCTCGATGTTTACTGCAATTACAGTGACCCGTGCAATTGTACAAATCATCTACGGCAAAAAACGTAACTTGAAAAAGTTGAGCATTTAAGGAGATCACTGATGACTGAGAATACTCAACTGCCTTCAAAAAAATATGGCCGCCCTGATGATGAGCGCGTGATTCCGTTTATGAAGATTGCTTTGCCTGCGGCGATGCTTTCTATTCTATTAACGGTTGCCAGTATCTTCTTCATTGCCACCAAAGGTTTAAACTTAGGTTTGGACTTTACTGGGGGTATTGCTGCAGAACTCAACTATAGCAATCCAGTAAAAGCCACCGATGTTTCTAACGCATTGGTCAAAGCAGGCTTTAACGACCCTGTGGTACAAACGCTTGGTTCAGACCGCGACCTAATGGTACGTATGCCTGTGCAAGAAGATGTTGAAGCAGAAGACTTAACCAAAGCAATTACTGCTGCGGTACAACTACCAAATAACACGGCAACTGTGCCAAAGGTAGATGTGGTTGGTGGTCAAGTCGGTAATGAGCTGTACGTACGTTCTGCGGGCGCTGTAGCTTTAGCGCTGTTATTGATGTTGGTATACGTCACCATTCGCTTTGAATTCAAACTGGCAATGGGTGCGGTACTGTCATTGTTCCACGATATTGTGGTGACACTGGGTATTTTTGCCATGATGCAATGGCCATTTGACCTGACTGTATTGGCAGCGTTATTGGCGATTATTGGCTTCTCACTCAACGATAACATTGTTGTATCTGACCGTATTCGTGAAAACTTCCGTAAAATCCGTGGTGCAACACCACTTGAAGTGGTAAACATTGCGCTGACAGAAACTTTACGTCGTACCATTCACACCTCTATGACCCTATTATTGGTTGTAGTCGCGATGATGCTCATGGGTGGTGATGGTCTGAAATGGTTCTCGATTGCGATGTTTGTGGGTGTCTTTGTCGGAACATATTCATCTATTTACATTGGTACAGCCTTTGCCTTATGGCGCGGTTTGAACCGTCAGGACTTCATTGTTCAAGTCAAACCTGAATTTGAAGGTGAAGAGCAAGAAATTCCTTAATGCATTTCTGCTGACACCAACATTCAAGCCTATCTTCGGATAGGCTTTTTTGTGCCTTAGCATTGCGATATTTGCGCTGACGTTGCGATGTTAATGCTGAATAATATGAATCTGTGGAAATTGAAAGCCTGCGCAAGATGGCGCTGCTCGCCACGCTACAGTCAGCATACAATCTGATAAACGAAAGTTTTGATAGGCAAAATGCCCAATCTGTGGATGATGACAAATACCACCCTGTGCATTGGGATGCATACGGGTATCTAGCTCATTCAGACTTAAACGAATCCCCAAACCTGATGCCTTCAGCACTGCTTCTTTGGTTGTCCAGACACGAAACCAATAGTCGGCATCGTGTTCCAAATCTTGCCAGTATTGGAGTTCATTGGGATGAAACGCATGTTGTGCCAAGGCATCAAAACGTACCTTGCGGTCTAAGTCTTCGACATCTACGCCAACATCGAGCAATTCAAAACTGCTTACCAAAGCATAATGCTGACGGCTATGACTATGGTTAAACTGCAATTGAGGGAATGCTGTCAAAAATGGCTTGCCATGTGGGTTACGCTCAATATCGCTGTTTTGAATATCGTGTTCTAAGTATCCAGAAAGCAATTGATTCCGATGCCGATAAATAGCCTGTTTTTGCTGTTGAATCTGTTCACTGCGTACAGCACTTGGATCGGGACTAAAAATCTGCTGAATGCGGCTAACATTCACACAAATTTTTTTAGGTGTTTTATTCATCCGCCCTTCTCCATTTTGGCTGAAATACGATAGAAAAAAACCAGCAAACATGCTGGTTTTTTAAAGCGTGCTCGCTTAGCTGCCTTGCACCAAACGACGTGCGCTGATAATCCCTGGTTGCTGCTCTAAACGTGCCAACAAACGAGAAAGTTGCGCCAAGCCTTTAACCTCAATTAACAATTTCATATTGGCGATACCATCACTTTCAGAAATAGTATTCACCTGACGAATGTTAATTTGATCGGCAAAAATCACTTGGGTTAAGTCTTTGAGCAAACCACGGCGGTCATAGGCTTCCACCACAATTTGCACGCTTTGACCACGGGTTGGCTGCATTTCCCAATCGGCTTCTACCGCACGTTCAGGTTCGTTGCCAATCATACGCACATAGTCCGAACACGCCACTTTGTGAATACTCACACCACGGTTCAGGGTAATATACCCCGCAATCGCTTCACCATGCACAGGCTGACAGCATTGTGCGATATGCAGTTCAACGTTATCCAAACCATCAATCAAAATGCCATGTGCCGATAAGGTATGGCTGGCACGTGGGTTCAAGGTTGGCTTCAACACCAGTTCAGGTTCATCCTGATCTAAGTGCATGTGACGATTGACCTGATTAATTAAGGCATGCAGGCTAATATCACCATTCACCAAACCAATCAGAATGTCTTCACCTGTTTTGACGTTAAAGTGATTGCAATAATCATTTAAATCAATACTTTTTGGATGAATCGCCAAACGTGACAATTCTTTATTGAGCACTTCACGCCCAACTTCCAGATTTTTACTGCGGTCTTGCTGTCTAAACCAATGACGCAGCTTATCGCGCGCACGTGCTGTCTTAATATAACCTAAAGAATTCACCAACCAATCACGGTTCGGTTCACGGTCTTTTTTGGTCAAAATCTCGACCTGCTCGCCTGTTTTTAAAGTATAGGTGAGCGGCACATAGCGCTGATTGACCCGTGCGGCATAGCATTTATTGCCGACTTCGGTATGCACATGATAAGCAAAGTCCAGCACCGTTGAGCCACGTGGCAATTCTTTAATATCACCATCACGGCTGAACACATAAATTTTCTCAAAATCTTCAAACTCTTGGATTTGTTCAAAATTTTCAGAATCATCATCTTCTTTATGTGCGCTGGCATCGTTACGTTCCTGATAATGCTCCAAAACAGAACGCAAAGAATGTAAACGATGATTAAACGAATGGTCTGTGGCTTTAGAACCTTCTTTATAATTAAAGTGTGAACATACCCCAAGCTCGGCTTCTTCGTGCATATCTAGGGTACGAATTTGCACTTCAAGCGACTTGTTTTCTGCAATTACGGCAGTATGCAATGAGCGATAACCATTGGCTTTTGGATTGGTAATGTAATCATCAAACTGGTGCGGAATATGCCGCCACAATTGATGTACGATGCCCAAAGAGTGGTAACACTCTGGAATGGTTTTCACCAAAACACGTACAGCACGAATGTCATAGAGCTGATCGAAGCTGAGGTTTTTACTCTTCATTTTTCGATAAATCGAATAAATGTGTTTCACCCGCCCGCTAATTTCGGCATGAATACCATTATTGCCCAGCTCTGTACGCAATTGCTCAATTACGTTTTGAATGTAGTTTTCACGCTCCAAACGCTTTTCATTCAGTAACGTCGCAATTTCTTTATAACGGTCTGGCGCCAAATAACGGAAGGCTAAATCTTCGAGTTCCCATTTCAGTTGGGCAATGCCTAAACGGTGTGCCAATGGCGAGTAAATGGTTAAAATTTCTCGCGCCACACGCTCCTGACGTTCTTTGGAAGCGGTTGCCAACTCACGTAATGAATAGGTACGTTCTGCCAGTTTAATTAGCACCACGCGCACATCTTCCGTCATGGAAATCAGCATTTTATAAATGCCTGTTAAATGTTCACGCTGGTTATTATTAAAATGGTCTTCTAAACGCTTATTTTTCTCAATCAGTTCAGACAACTTACCCATCGACAAGGTGCCTTTGATCAAGCCATAAACTGCTTCACCAAATTCTTCACGCACTTCATCTAACTGCATGACATTTTCACGCACGCTACGATAGAGCATGGCTGCAGACAAAGTGTCTTCATCGACATGCAAGTGCGCTAAAATATTCGCCATCTCAATACCTGTATATAAGGTATGCGATGGATGACTGACGTCTGTTTCCAGCTCTTTTTTCAGGGTGTAATTGGCAACGCGTTCTAATTGTTCAAGTGCCGCCCCATCGTAAATCCCGCGTACTCGGTCTAGCCATTCTGCTAAATCCTGTCGGGCTTGCTCGGCATGTTCTACAGTCGTTTCCTCAGACAGTTCATTTAAACGTCCAGGAAGTTGTTCACGTACTGTGACCATACCCTTCTCCTACCTCTATGTACTTCATATTATAAATCGTTTATTTGCTTTTCTTTCTCAAACAAGGCAATGGATTCGACATGCCCCGTATGCGGAAACATATCCATCACGCCTGCTTTTTTCAATTGATAGCCCTGCTTGACCAATACACCTGCATCCCTTGCGAGTGTGGCTGGATTACAAGACACATAAACGATTCTATCTGCGCCAAATTTGGGCACATAATACATCACTTCCTCTGCGCCTGAACGCGGAGGGTCAATTAATAATGCCTCAAATCCTTGATTTGCCCAAGAATGATGCGAAAAATCTTTTGTTAAATCTTGTGAATAAAACTTAACATTGTCTAAATCATTACGTTGTGCATTCTCTGCACCACGCTGCACCATTTGCTCTGAACCCTCTACAGCAACCACCTTTCCTGTTGCACCTACACAACGTGCAAGCGGCAATGAAAAGTTGCCTAATCCACAAAACAGATCAAGCACCCGATCACCTGATTTTAAGTTAAGCAAATCACATGCCAGCTTAACCATTTGTGGATTAATTGTAGAATTGACTTGGGTAAAGTCTTGGGGATGAAAGCCAAAACTCACATCAAAATCATCTAAACGATAATGCAAACGCATTGCTGCATGCGGATCATCAACCCGATGCAAACTGTCTGGACCTTCAGGCTGCAAATACAATTGCCAGTGTTTCTGTAACGCAAACTGCTGTAACTGGTTGATATCGGCTGCAGATAGTTGTTCTGTATGCCGCACCACCAAAGCAATCTCTTGATCTCCCATCGCCAATTCTATATGACCAATATGGGCCTTGCCTGTTAGACTTTGGAGTAGCTGCTTGATTCGTGTTAACGAACCAAATGCCTGATCCAACACCATACAGCGGTCAATTGAGGTCAATTTATTGCTATTACGCTCACGAAAACCGACCACCAATTTGTCTTGACTGGCAATATAACGCACCCCAACACGGGCTTTACGGCGATAATCTTCACGCTGTGAACGCAAAGGCGCTAACCATTCTTCAGGCTGAATTTGCGCAAAATGTTGCAGATGCGACTGCAACACCTGTTGTTTGAGATGAATCTGCTCATCCAACTGAATATGCTGCATGCTACAACCACCGCAACGCTGATAATGCGGACACGGCGGCGTAACCCGTAATGCCGAAGGCTCACCCAGTACTTCTAGACACTCGGCTTCTTCTAAGCGTTTGTTACTATGCGTAATTTTGGCGCGTACTGTTTCACCAGGCAATGCGCCCTCTATAAAAACTGTTTTCCCCTGCTTCTCGGCTGGATGACCCGACTGAGCTGTGTAGTGTGCAATCCCGCGCCCTTCATGTGACAGCGATTCCACCTGAAAGCAATATTCAGCCTGCTGCGTGGTACGGTTTTTACTGCGATGTTTCATATCAGTCTAAATATCGGAAGATGGGGAAGATTGAAAAGGCATCACGGATTCATTTGAAGGCGTGCTGACACTTTGTTCAGGAAAATCTGTACGGGTAAATTCAGTTTGCTGCGAACTGTGCTGCCACACGCTTAAAAAGTCTGCATGCTGCGGCTGAGTATGCAAATATTGAATGGTATGCTGTACCCATAAAGTATGCTCTTCAAGCAGCAATTGCCCTTTGAGCAGCAGCCAACGCAAATAAATCAACCAAGTATTTAAGACATCGCCTTCACAATAACGCGTCAGCCTTGACCATTCGCCGCTTTGCATAAATGCAGGAACATGATAGCCCGCATCTACACGTTTACCCGGAAAACCTAGCAAATACGCAATGTCATCCAACTTTTGAAAATGACGACCATTAAACATTGCCATCACATCCATTAAATCGACATGACGCTGATGGTAACGGTTTTGATAATTGTTATAGCGTTTTTGCTGATCAATCTCACCCTGATCAAATAAACTTGGTGCAGACAGCCCATGATACATGGCACGGAATAAAATCACCGGCAAATCAAATTGCGAACCGTTCCAACTGACCAAAGTCGGATGACGCTTATCAAAAATAGACAAAAACTTTTTCAGCATTGTCGCTTCGCTGTCATGTTCACGGCTAAAGGAAAACAGCTTCATGCCGTGTTCATCAATCCACAAGCCTGAAATACACACAATTTCATGCAAAGGCAAACGCTGAAAATCGGTTCCTGCCTCTTGGCGACGCAACTTCATTAATGCTTGTTCAAGCTCTGCTTCGGGTAAATCGAGTTGATATAAATGCGCGCCTGACTTCAAATCGGTAACGGTTTCTATATCGAAAATCAGCACAGGTAAACGCATAAAATCTTACTCAATGGGTGATAGAAAAATGAATATCACAATTCAGTATCTTGAACAGAGAACAAACCTGTCGATAAATAACGATCACCACGGTCACAAACAATACAAACAATCACTGCATCTGGATTTTCTTCGGCAATTTTTAAAGCTGCCCATACCGCACCGCCCGATGATGTGCCTGCGCTGATGCCTTCTTTTTGCGCCAATTTGCGCATGGTTTTTTCTGCTTCAATTTGCGGAATATCAATAATGCGGTCAACACGGCTGCGGTCAAAAATGGTTGGTAAATATACTTCAGGCCAACGGCGAATCCCCGCAATGCTTGAACCATCTGATGGTTGTAAACCAATAATTTGAATCTCTGGGTTTTGTTCTTTTAAGTATTTAGACACACCCATAATGGTGCCTGTTGTGCCCATAGAGCTGACAAAGTGGGTAATTTTACCGCCCGTTTGCTGCCAAATTTCAGGCCCTGTGGTCAGGTAATGTGCTTCAACATTATCTGGGTTACCAAATTGGTTCAGCACCAAGCCTTTGCCTTCGCGTTGCATTTGCAAAGCCAAATCGCGCGCGCCTTCCATGCCTTGTGCTTTAGTCACTTCAATCAATTCTGCACCATAGGCACGCATGGCATCTTTACGTTCTTGGCTCATATTGTCAGGCATGATCAGCTGCATTTTATAGCCACGCATAGCTGCAACCATCGCCAAAGCAATGCCGGTATTGCCACTGGTTGCCTCAATTAAAGTATCGCCCGGTTGAATTTCACCGCGTTTTTCTGCCTGCATAATCATGTTGTAGGCAGGACGATCTTTAACAGAACCCGCAGGGTTATTGCCTTCCAGTTTTGCCAAAACCGTTGCCTGCGTATGACTTGCCAAACGCTGCAAACGCACCAATGGGGTTTTGCCCACATAATGATCTAACAAAAATTTATCACTTTGGAAATCTGATTGGGTATCAAGCATGGTCTGCACCAATATCAAGGTGGGCTTATTGTATGAAAATTTGCACCTTCCTGCACGTTTTTCACAGGCTTTTTATCAAAACAGCAATACTCTGCCGACAATTTATGCATCACTCACTGCCTACACAATTCTAGGCAAGATGAACACAATTTCAGATTGTCTTTTGCGGGATGGATGCAAAAAAATGCACACCGATTGATTGCGAGATGCAGCTGAACCACTCGCACCAAACAGATGAAAACACAGTCAGCAGAAATAAAGCATGCTAAACTGCCAAACATAGGGATTGAACTGCGTTAACCATGTCAAATATCAATAAAAAGTTATTTAAGCGCTTACATTTAAATCATGCTTATGGACAGCTGATTGCACTTATTTTTGTGCCAATTATGGTTTTGGCATGCGTCGGCACGATGCTAGTTTTATCTGAAACCTCGAATGCCGCAAAAGCACAGCAGCGACAAATGGCAATTGCGATTTTGACCCGTTTTGAGTTGCCATCTGAAGCAGCTTTGCATCAACTGGCTAGCTTTCCGTGGAAGTACGAAGAAGCACGTACTTTTATGCAAAACATGATGAACGAAAAGCACTTGATTCGTACTGCACTGATTGATGCTTCTGGTACACGCCGTTTAAGCATGGGCTTTCAAGACCAAGCCGAATGGCCCAAATTCCCTAAAAATGCCGATTTTTTTGGCCCAATTCTGTATAAAAATAATCATGTGTATGGCATGCAAATTCAGCAAGACATCAACCATCCTGCATGGTTGCTGATTGAACTGGACAATCAGCCATTACAAATTGCCCGTTATCGGGTCATGATTGTATTAATTGCCACAGGCTTGCTGACCCTGTTGTTGTTATTGCTGTGTCTGAATTTCTATTCACGACGCTGGATTGCACCCATGTATGAAATTCGCATGCAGCTACAACGCCTGAATGCCGATACGCTCGATCAACACATGGTCATTAACAGTACTGGCGAATTACGCTTATTGCAGCGGGATATTGCCAATGTGGTAAAACGCCTGCATTTCAGCTTTTTAGAACTCAAAGAACATACCGAACAAACCGAAGATGACTTGCGCCGCACCCTCGATACTTTGGAAGTGCAAAACATCACTTATCGTCAGGCACGTGACCAAGCGATTTCTGCCAACCAGTCTAAATCGGTATTTTTAGCCAACATCAGTCACGAACTCAGAACACCACTGAACAGTATTGATGGCTTTATTCACCTGTTATTGCGTCAGGAAAATCTGAGCAATGAACAGAATTTATATTTACAGACCATTCGTAAATCATCGGCGCATCTTTTAGCACTCATTAATGACGTATTGGATTTTTCTAAAATTGATGCAGGCAAACTGGAGCTGGATACCGCACCCTTTGATTTAGAAGAAGCCATTTTTGATGTAATGGATATGCTCTCGCCTTTGGCTGCGCAAAAGCACATCAACATGGCCTTTTATTTTGCCGATAACGTGCCGCAATATGTGCTGGGCGATGCTTTACGTTTCAAGCAAATTTTGACCAATTTAATTTCCAATGCGATTAAATTCACCCCCGATGGTGAAATTATTGTACGGGCACGGGTAGAACATGACGATATTGGACAATGCCTGATTCACTTTAGCGTCCAAGACAGTGGCATTGGTTTAAGCGGCACAGACCGTAAAAAATTGTTTGAGTCTTTCTCTCAAGGTGATACTTCGGTCACGCGTCAATTTGGTGGTACAGGTTTAGGTTTGGCCATTTCCAAACAGTTGGTGCATTTGATGCAAGGTCAAATTGGCTTTGAAGACAATCAGGAACGTGCCCCAACCGAAAAAGGCTCGACCTTCTGGTTTACTGCCATGTTTGCGGTAGATGAAGCGCATTCACAGCAGCATCCAAACTTTAAAGAAATTCAGGTGGTGTCGTATTTGGCGCACCCTGCCACAGCGAATGTCTTGCGTCATTATCTTGAAAACTATGCGGTGCTACATATTGAAGCCGCTTCAATTTTAGATTTATTTAGCCGCTTAAAAGATGTATCTGACCTGCAAGACAACACTTGGTTAATTGTCGATCATAGCGGCGACACCGAAGCTTTATTAAAAGAAATCCGTACCCGTTATCAAGGTAACTTGGCGGTGTATGGCTATCAAATGGCGCTAGACCCAAGTCTGTTAAATGAATATCGTGCGCGGGCTTTGTATCAACCACTCAGTCGTTCCGCCTTAATTGACTTACTTAACAATGAAAACAGTTTTGATGAACAGGATTCTGCATCATTTGATGGTAAAGGCCTGCACATTTTAGCGGTGGATGACCATCTACCAAACCTGATTGTACTCGAAGCCTTGTTAGGCGAACTGAATGTGACCACCACCAAAGCGCAAAGCGGTCAGGAAGCGTTGGGAATTTTGCAGCAACGTATCGAACAGGGACAGCAACCATTTGACCTGATCTTTATGGATATTCAAATGCCTGTGATGTCGGGGGTAGATACCACTCGTGCGATTCGTTCTTTAGAATCAACTTTGGAAAATCACAAACGCTTGCCTATTATTGCTCTCACCGCGCATGCACTTGCCGATGAAAAGCAAAAATTACTCAAAGTCGGTATGGATGACTATGTCACCAAACCGATTCAGATTGAACAAATCATCCAAATTTTAACCCATTGGACCACGCAAAGTTTTAATAAGCCATCTGCAGTCGATAAAGCCATTGTGATTGAAGCGCTAGATCCACAGGTGTTGGATTGGCAACAAAGCCTAATGCTGGCAGCCAACAAAGAAGACCTTGCAGTGGATTTACTGAAAATGCTAGTGGATAGCTTTGCCACAGAATTACATGAAATTGAACAGCTGATTGAACTGGAAGATTTCCCACAACTCGAGCATGTGTTGCATCGTCTGTATGGTGCGACCCGCTATGTTGGCACACCGAACCTGCAAGAAGTAACAGGCTCATTTGAACAGTTTGTTTCGACCTTACGTAAAGAACGTCGTAAAGCCGATGATCTGTTTGTGCAAGAGGTCTTAAACCGTTATCAGGAATTACAAACCTGTATACAGCAAGTTGAACATGCAGCAGAACACATTTTTACCAAACATAATGCGGTGAGTTAGCCAACATCAAAGTAACATTCACCGCGAACGCCTCAACGAGAAGATACAGTTTGTAAGCACGACTCACCCAGCACTATTCACAAAAAAAAGTCACGTAATCAAAGGCAAGGTCGCAAGGCTTTGCCGTGACTCTGCTGTCATTTATCGCACTGCTGCCCATGTTATGCTTTGCCCAGTAAAAACAAGAGCTCACATCATGACCTTACTTCGTATCGAAAAAAATAATGGCATCGCCACAGTTTCCCTGAACCGCCCAGACAAACGCAATGCCATGAGTTTTGCCCTACTTAAAGAATTGGTGCGGACTGCCGAAAAACTTAAAAAAGACCGCAGCTTACGTTGTGTAATTTTAACAGGCGAAGCAAAGGTATTTAGTGCAGGCATTGACTTGGCCGACCTCAACAATCCACAAAACCGTGCATTTGCGGCTTGGGAATTAATTAAGCCAGGGCAAAGCCTGTTTCAAAAAGCATTTCTCGTTTGGCAACAATTGCCTGTACCTGTAATTGCTGCAATTGAAGGGTATTGTTTTGGCGCAGGGATGCAATTGGCTTTGGCTGCAGATATTCGTATCGCGCATCCTGACACGCAAATGTCGATTATGGAAAGCCGTTGGGGCTTAGTGCCTGATATGGGGCTAAGCCGTTCATTAAAAGGTTTAATTGGTTTAGACCTTGCCAAAGAACTGACCTTAACTGCACGTATTTTTGATGCCAACTATGCCAAAGAAATTGGCTTGGTCACGCATTTAGATGCAACACCTTTACAAAAAGCACAAGATCTTGCTGAAGAAATTGCACAACGCTCTCCTGATGCATTGGCTGCAGCCAAACAAGTGCTGGATGCTATGGAACATGCGCCAAATAAATCTTTACGTTTAGAAAAAATTTGGCAATTAAAATTATTGCTGGGTAAAAATAGCCAACTGGCACGTAAAAAGGACAAGAACCCTGAAGTGACCTTTGCACCGCGTCAGTTTTGATTCAGTTCAAACACAACAGACTTTGACCAAAGGCTAGATTGACATTTCAAGCCAGACTTGTACTGTAGGCAAAAATGGAGAATCAGCGCTATGCATTTTGATCGTGACACAAAAATCGCTTTTTTAGGTATGGGACTTATGGGGACGCGCATGGCAACCCGCTTAGTTCAGGCAGGTTTTGAGGTCGCGGTGTGGAATCGTAGCCCTGCGGCTTGCGAATCTGTGCTCAGTCTGGGGGCAAAACCGCTGCAATTGAGCGAGATCGGACAATATCCAGTGATCTTGAGTTGCCTTGCCGATGATCATGCCGTCCAAGCTGTATTAGATCAAATTGAGCCTTTTTTGACTGCTCAACAAGTCATTGTCGATTTTTCCAGTTTGTCTGTAGATCAAACCCAAAAGCTAGCGCAGCAAGCCAACCTCAAACAGGTCACATGGATTGACTCACCTGTATCGGGAGGCACTGCGGGAGCCGAACAAGGTAGTTTGGTGATTTTTGCAGGGGGTGATGCAAACACCATCGAAAAATTAAGCCCGATTTATCATGTGCTGTCACAACGTGTAACCCGTATGGGTGAAACAGGCACAGGACAAGCCACTAAAATCTGCAACCAACTGATTGTTGCTGCCAACAGCACCCTAATTGCCGAAGCTGTTGCCTTAGCAGGACAGGCAGGCGTAGACACCCGTTTACTTGCACCTGCTTTGGCGGGTGGTTTTGCCGACTCGAAACCGTTTCAGATTTTAACTCCACGTATGGCAACTCACAGTTTTAAGCCTGTGCAATGGAAAGTCCAAACCCTGTCTAAAGATTTAAACAATGCCTTACAACTGGCAGCGCAATTTCAGTTACAGATTCCTGTGGCAGAAAAAGCCCTTTCACAACTGCAAGCCCATCAAGCCAAGGGTTTTGCAGAAGCAGATTTAGCCACCATTATTCATCAGGTCGAAGCTTAATCGGCTTGATTCCTGATCCAACCTTTGCCTGCAAGGAGCACCTGCATGTCTAAACTGGCGGTTAATCTGTCGATGATTTTTACCGAAGTGCCTTTAATTGAACGCTTTGCCCTTGCACGCGAACATGGTTTTCAGCATGTTGAAATTCAATTTCCCTATGAGCTGAGTATTGAGCAGATTCAAACCCAACTCACACTCCACCAACTCAGCCTGTGTTTAATCAATGTTCCTGCGGGTGACCTCATGCAAGGCGGCAATGGTTTGGCGAGCGTACCCGGAAAAGAGATTGAATTTCATCATGCCTTAGAGGTAGCCATCCGCTATGCCACGGCATTAAATGTCCCTAGCGTCAATATTTTGGCAGGCAAACAACCTGTCGATGCCGATTTACTGCCTTGCTTAAACACACTGGCAGAAAACCTAAAACTGGCCTGCTCGATGCTCACTCAACATCATATTCAGCCTGTCTTTGAAATGATTAATGGCACCGACATGCCACGCTTTTTAGTACAAAATATTGCGCAAGCTCAAGAGATGCTAGAAGCAGTCAAACATCCTGCTCTTAAAATGCAATACGACTGTTATCACATGGCGATGATGGGTGAAGATGTGCTGAGCGCATTGCAAGAAAACATTCAGGATATTGGTCATATCCAGTTTGCCGACAATCCAGGACGCCATGAACCCGATTCAGGCGAGCTAGACTATACTACTATTTTCAAATGGTTACAGCACAGTGCTTATTCAGGCTATATCGCTGCAGAATACCGCCCAAGTCTGGCGTCAAATCAATCATTTGCATGGAAAGACAAATACTTTCCCTCAAATCAAAGTGGTTAAAATTAAACCGATTTGAAATTTCAGGCTAAAACAGCTATATTAGACGATGAATAATTTTAGGAAATTATACACCCCATGAATTTAGAACCATCGCCCGGCGCTTCTAATTCTCACGATCTTGCAATGAATACCCAAAAGCATGACGTACAAACTTGTCTTAAAGTTGTACATGAAGCTCTCCTTGATGTAAAAGCCAAAGAAATTGTTGAACTTGATGTCAGCAGCATCAGCAATGTTTCAGATGCCATTGTGATTGCTAGCGGTACATCAACTCGCCACGTAAAATCTCTTGCCGACAATGTTGCCGAAGAAGCGCGCAAAGCAGGCTTCCGCCCAATTGGTATTGAAGGTGAACGTGATGCAGAATGGATCTTGGTCGATCTTGGTATGGTAGTGGTTCACATCATGCTACCAACAGCACGTAAATTCTACGACCTAGAAAGCTTATGGCGCACTACGCCTGAGTCTGTTGCTTAATACAACAGCTCACTTGAGCAGCCTTAAAGATACACAATAAGCGACTTTCAAATAAGTCGCTTTTTTAATGCAGATCTTTTGAAGCTCATATCCCTAATCATTTTTATATCGCATTAATCTACCCACCAAATATTGGTTTATATCATCCCCTACCCAATACATTGCTTCAAACCAATCCTATAAAACTCGCCCGAACTCAATCTGCCTGATCTCAATTAACCACTTTACATCAGCCATAAAAAAAACCGCCCGAAGGCGGCTTCATATCTGGAAACAGTGTCTTAGTGACCTGTACCGTTGATTGATTTAGTCATATCTTCCACAACTTTCTTGGCGTCACCAAAAATCATCATGGTCTTGTCGTTATAGAACAAGTCGTTGTCTAGACCCGCATAACCTGTTGCCATTGAGCGCTTGATGACCATAATGGTACGTGCTTTATGCGCTTCAAGAATTGGCATGCCGTAAATTGGCGAGTTTGGATCGTCTTTTGCCGCAGGGTTAACTACGTCATTTGCACCAATCACCAACACCACATCTGTTGCAGGGAAATCTGAGTTGATTTCGTCCATTTCTAAGATGTCTTCATACGGTACGTCTGCTTCTGCAAGTAATACGTTCATGTGACCCGGCATACGACCTGCCACTGGGTGAATCGCAAAACGAACAGTTACACCTTGCTCTTTTAACAAGTTGGCCAATTCTTTGACCGCATTCTGTGCACGACCTTGCGCCATACCATAGCCCGGTACAATTACTACGCTGTCTGCATTTGACATCAAGAAGCCAGCATCATCAGCAGAACCTGAACGGTAGTTACGTTGTACTTGCGCACCCGCTGCTGCCGTTGGTGCTGCTGCACCGCCCATCGCACCACCAAACAATACGTTGATGATTGAACGGTTCATGGCTTTACACATGATGTAAGACAGAATCGCACCTGAAGAACCGACCAATGAGCCTGCAACAATCAGCATGTTGTTTTCAAGTGTGAAACCAATACCTGCTGCCGCCCAACCTGAGAACGAGTTCAACAATGACACCACAACTGGCATGTCACCACCACCCACTGGTGCAATCCATACCCAACCGAATGCCAATGCTAAACCTGTCATTGCCCAGAATGAAGTCATGTTGCCGCTCAGGAAGAAGTGAATCCCAAAACCGAGCATGGCAAGGAAAATTAACGCCTGAACAGGTTTTACCCATGCACCCGAAATAGTTTTTGCCCATTTCTTTGCCGCCAATTTACCGTATGCAAAAACAGATGCGGTAAAGGTAATCGCCCCCACGAAACAGCCCACAAACAATTCAAATAAATGAACTTTGCTCATTTCATGGAAAGTAATGCCATTTGCAGCCAACAAGTCTGGACCAAGTTCGATTAACTTGTTGTTATGAATAATCGCAGCAATCGCAATTAAAACTGCAGCCAAACCGACTAAAGAGTGCATTAACGCTACAGTTTCAGGCATTTGAGTCATTGGCACCGTACGTGCGCGGGCAATACCCACCACCGCACCTGCTGCCATAGCTGCCAGAATCATCCACACAACTGGATTGTCTGCCACAAAGAATGTAGTCAAGACTGCAATCGCCATTGCGATCATGCCGTAACGGTTGCCCGCAATCGCAGTTTTAGGCCCAGACAAACCACGTAAAGTTAAGATAAAGAGCACAGCCCCGATTAAATAGAACCAGTCTGCATATTCACGAATAAATTCCATGCATTAGCCCTCTTTTTTCTTTGCTTTTGGTTTGAACATTTCCAGCATACGTGCAGTCACTGCAAAACCACCGAAAATATTGATGCTTGCCAAGAACACAGCAATCGCACCCAGTACACTCACCACATTAATGGTTTGGAAATCGACACTGCCTTCTACACCCATGATTGGTAGACCAACAGTTTGAATCATCGCACCTACAATAATGATTGAAGAAAGTGCATTGGTTACTGCCATTAATGGCGTATGTAACGCAGGTGTTACCCCCCACACCACGTAGTAACCTACGAAGATGGCAAGGACAAAAATCGTAATTGTTTCAACCATGAGAATTCTCCTTAACCACGCTTTAACAGCACTTGACCGTTATGAGTGACCAGCAACGCTTTCTGAATTTCTTCTTCAGGATTCAATGCGAAGTTCTTGTCGTTATCAAATAATGTTTCAACAAAATTCAACACATTACGCGCATATAGTGCAGATGCTTCTGTCGATACAGTCGATGGAATGTTTGGAATACCCAAAATTTTCACACCATTGGCAGTCACTACAGTTTCACCGCATTGTGAACCTTCGACGTTACCGCCCGTTTCGACTGCCATATCTAAAATCACAGAACCCGGCTTCATTTTTGCCACAGTTTCCGCTTTGATTAAACGCGGTGCATCACGACCCGGCAATAACGCAGTGGTAATCACGATATCCGCATTAGAAACGGCTTTATCGACAATCACTGCTTGGTCTTTAATGTATTGTTCACCAGGCATCCAGCCATAACCATTTTTGGCAGCATCGGCAGCTTTTTGTTGTTCTTCTTCAGACATTGGTACGTCTAACCACTTACCACCCAAAGATTCCACCTGATCTTTTGCCGTTGGACGCAAGTCAGTTGCTTCGACTACAGCACCTAAACGCTTCGCTGTTGCAATGGCTTGCAAACCAGCAACACCCACACCCATGATCACAACACGCGCAGGTTTTACAGTACCCGCTGCCGTCATTAACATTGGGAACATGCGTTGATATTCTGCTGCAGCCAACAACACAGATTTATAACCTGCCAAGTTGGCTTGTGATGACAACACGTCCATATTTTGCGCACGCGACAAGGTACGTGGCAAAAGCTCTAAAGCAAATGCAGACACCTGAGCCGCAGCAAATTGGTCTAATTCAGTATTGCGGTAAGGATCAAACATCGCCACCACAGTGCTGTTCGGTGCAAGTTTTTGAATTTCTTCACCCTTTGGGGCACGAACTTTCAAAATCATTTGGCTACCGCGATAAGCATCATCTGTCATGGTCGCGCCTACTTGTTCATAAGCGCTGTCGATATAAGCGGCTTTTACGCCTGCACCACGTTCAATGACTACGCTATGACCCGCGCTAATCAACTTCTTTACTGTTTCTGGCGTCGCAGCGACACGATTTTCACCGACAACAGTTTCGGTTGGAATTCCGATCTGCATGAGCGTTCCTCAAGCTAGTTTTTCTTAAGTCAACATCGTGGATAACGATGCTTTCCCCTCAGGATAAGTTTTGTTGAATTTTTGGATTCTAATGCAACATTTTTAAATTACCACCCAATATTTATTTAATAAATACCCATATTTTGAACTGATGATTCATAAAAATATTGTTGCGAGATATAATTGATAAGTTTTGCTTATTGAATATAAGTCTAATTATTCAGCAAAACTTCGATTTGAAGTGTCTAAAAGAAAAAAAGCGATGCTTTGAGCTTGCAGTTGACCACATTTAAATGAATTAAGCATTGATCATTCTGACACGCATTTCACTTAATTGGGAAAATCCGACTTAGCGCTAAAAGATTGCATATCTATACATTTAAGCGCTAAAAGCAAAAACTTAAACACCAAATTGACTTTTTTGACAATTTTTACACCGCACAACATGGTTCAATTTAGAAGTGTTTTGCGCATCTGAAAACCTTAGAAAAACCTACCTTTGCCTTATGAGTAAAACCGAATATTTGAAACAGTAAAACTTTTAAAAGAAGCTTGAATTTATTCAACTCAGGTCTAAGTTAAGTGCTGCTATTTTTTTCATTTTTTTGTGCGTCATTTTGTCTGATGATGGATTTTCTCTGTTTTGCAATATTTTCAACTAATTTGCACCATTATCGTGCAAATCCCATTTACTCTACTTTTCACAAAATTTATGCCATCTCAAGCAGACCATCTGCATAAAATCGGCTATGCTTGCTCAAATACAGCACACACAGCTTGATCCATGCAGTCGCATCTGCCTTTATCTATCATGCAACTTGCATTTGTGTGCGCGGCATGTGTCACTTCTCTTGCATCCACCTTGCTCGACAGCATTTTTCATGATCAGACTTAACGCCACACAATGGGGCTCCATCTTTGCCTTATTTGCAGCCTTTTTGTTTAGTACCAAAGCCATTTTTATTAAACAGGCTTATGCACTTTCACCGTTGGTCGATGCAACCGTACTCATGGCTTTGCGCATGGCAAGTGCCCTGCCTTTCTTCCTACTGATTTGTTGGCTCAATCGCTACCACAGCCGCAACATCTCTACACGCAATTGGCTGCTAATAATATTTGCAGGTCTGATGGGCTATTATTTTTCTAGCTGGCTGGATTTTTTAGGGCTGATGTTCATTAGCGCTTCATTAGAACGCATTATTCTGTTTTTATACCCAACACTCACCGTTCTGGCTTCGAGTGTGATGTATCGGCAGAAACTTAGCTGGTTGAGTCTGTTTGCAATTGCCCTGAGTTATGGCGGAACAGTGATTGTGATGTTACAGGAACAGAGCAATACTCCGCATGACACGTATTTTTGGTTAGGCAGTAGTTTGGTGTTCGCCAGTGCAGTGTGTTTTGCAGGCTATTTATTGCTGACCAAAAGCCTGATTCAGCATTTTGGCTCTTGGAATTTTACAGGTCTGGCTTTAAGTATTGCCTGCATCGGTACGCTTACGCATTACAGTTTGGTCACACCTAATCCGCTCGGACTGGTGCAACAACTGCCTGTAGAAGTGCTGGGCTATGGCATAGCTTTAGGGATATTTGTCACAGTCTTGCCCACCTTACTCATGGCGCACAGTATCTCCCGTTTAGGTGCGGCACAATCGGCCATGATTGCTTCAATTGGCCCCATCTTGACGATTCTATTGGCCACAGCATTTTTAGGTGAACATCTAAATGGCATACAATGGTTCGGCTGCATGCTCAATATTGTAGGCGTGATGATGATCACCTTGTCCAAAAACAAGTTCTCTCATTAAGTTAAAGGCGACATCCTGCCACTAATGAAGTTGAATATTGGATTCAATCTTTGAGCTACTGCAACCCCGTTTTACCATTGACCTTAGGATAATTATGAACACTGCACCCGACATCAGCCAAGATAAAACCCTGCTCTGGTTGATGGCGATTGCCTGTGGTCTATGCGCGGGTGCGAATTATTATTGCCAACCGCTGATTTACTCGATTCATCAATCTTTCCAAATTCCGCAATCCCAAGTGGCATTGACGGTGACTTTTGCACAAGTGTCTTATGCTCTGGGTTTATTATTCATTGTGCCCATGGGCGATATTGTCAATAAAACCAAATTCATTCCCTTATTGATGTTTTTGGCCTCGATTGGCTTATTTTTATGTGCCTTTTCCAGCAATTTAAGCATGCTATGGATTGGCACGATTATCACAGGGCTGTTTTCAGTTGCAGCACAAGTCTTAATTCCCTTTGCCACCATGACCGTAAAACCTGAAAAAATGGGTGAAGTGGTCGGTTTATTGATGAGTGGTTTATTGGTCGGTATTTTACTTTCGACCAGTTTGGCAGGTTTGCTGTCCAATTTATTCCACTGGAAAGTGATTTACCTGATTAGTGGCGTGCTGATGCTATGCATTGCCGCAGTCCTCAAAGCGCGCTTGCCGTTTATCTCAACCAGCAAACTCAGCTATTTGGCCGTATTTCAGTCTATGGGCAAACTCATTTTAGAAGAACGTCGTTTGGTCTATCGTGCCTTACTCGGTGCGTTTGCTTTTGCAGCGATGAGCGTATTGTTTTCCACCATTGCAGTATTACTCAAATCCAGTTTTGGCTTAGCTGACTTTATGGTGGGCATTGTGGCAATGGTGGGTGTATTCGGTGCTCTTTCGACCAAACACGTGGGGAAAATTGCAGATCGTGGCTATGTTACAGCGCTGACGTGGGGTGGTTTGGCGCTATTGGCAATCAGTTGGGTCTTTCTATACAACGGACAATTTAGCTTATGGAGCTATATTCTTGGTTTTGGCTTAATTAACCTTGGGCTTGCTACCGTACACAGCAGCAACCAAAACGTGATTTTTCGCTTACGCCCCGATGCCAAATCGCGGATTAACTCAATTTATATGACCAGTTATTTTACTGGCGGTGCTTGTGGTTCTGCTTTGGGGATCTATGCTTGGCAACACGGTGGATGGTTGTGGAGTTGCCTAGTTGGTTTGTGTTTTGTTGCCGCCGCAATGAGCTTTGCCCTGCTCGACTGGCAACATCAACGTCAACACACCGCCATGCCTTAAACGCTGCTATTACAATCAAGCAAGTCGCTTAAGACATTTGCATCACAGGATAAAATGGCTGACTCAACTCCACATTTTCTAAATTTTCCAATAAGATTTGGATAAAACACGGCATCAACGCACACAGTAAAGTATTGGCATGGCTGAGTTGTTTGCGGTTGATTGCACTGTTATAAGTTGCACCACCTTGTAAAAGTTGCTGCTGTAACGTCAATAAGCGCTTAAACAAACATGCCAAAATTGTAGCTGAATCATGGATGTGCAATGCCTGCATAATCTGCTGTTTCTCTGCTTCATAATCTGCACGCCATTCAGCTTCAGTCATTTTTTGATTACGCCAATCCCAAAAACTTTGATACAAATAAGGGTTGGTCAGCAACACCTCTAAACTTTGTGGATATTTTTCCCAAATAATTCTCGCCATGCGCTGATCGACATCTTTTTGATACATACGCTGCACAAATTGCTGCAAGGTCTGTTGTGTATGCTCTGCCGTCTGACCTTGCGCATACAAGGCACTCAACGCCACCCATGCTGTCATAAATTGCATATCGACATCATCATGAAACTCAATGGCTTTTTTCCACCAACTTAAACTGCGCTGCATGCGTAAATTAAATGCCGTTGAAAATTCATTTTTCTTAGTTCGATATATTTCTTCTAATACCAACATTTTATTCTCTCTCTTATGCTGCGTTACCGTTATCTTTTCAACATACAAAAAAACGGCTACGCATACAAATACTGAGCAGTTCCGCTTTAGCACCTACGGTTGCGCTGCTTTGTTCATGACGAACAAAGCAAAGTTGATGCCAATGGCTGTAGGTTGTGGACACTGTCGATTTTCACTTAAACCCCGTATAATGCGCGATCTTGTGCTTTTGTTTTCAATTCAGGTGGGTTATGACACGTGCCATCCAAACTTTACAACCTCGCATTTCGGTTGCCCCGATGATGGACTGGACTACCCGCGATTACCGTTTTTTTGCACGTTTATTTAACCCCAATATCATTCTGTATACCGAAATGGTAACCACAGGCGCAATTTTATTTGGTGATGCCAAGCGCCATTTAGATTACAGCAAAGAAGAACATCCAATTGTCTTGCAGTTGGGCGGTTCAAATCCGAAAGACCTTGCGACCTGCAGTAAAATGGCACAAGACTGGGGCTATGATGAAATCAACCTAAACGTTGGCTGCCCAAGTGATCGAGTACAAAACAATAAAATTGGCGCATGTTTAATGGCAGAACCAGACTTGGTTGCAGAGTGTATTGCCGCCATGCGTCAAGCGGTTGATATTCCTGTGACCGTAAAACATCGCATCGGGATTGATGACATGCACTCTTATGCAGAGATGCTGCATTTTGTGGATACTGTGGCTCAAACAGGTTGCAATAACTTTATCGTGCATGCCCGAATTGCCTTATTACAAGGTTTATCGCCTAAAGAAAACCGCGAAGTTCCGCCTCTGCGTTATGAGGATGTGTATCGCCTAAAACAAGACCGCCCCGAATTGTTAATTGAAATTAATGGTGGAATTAAAACGTTTGCCGAAACCCAACAACACCTCAAGCATGTCGATGGGGTGATGATTGGTCGTGAAGCCTATCACAACCCTTATTTACTGGCAGAGCTTGGGCAATTATGGGGGCTAGAATTACCTGACCGTTTTGAAATTATGCAGCGCATGTTGCCGTATATTGAACAACGTCTACAACAAGGTGCACCACTTTCTGTCATTACCCGCCATATTTTAGGTTTATTCCAAAACCTACCTGGTGCACGTAAATGGCGTCAGGCACTAAGTGGCGGCAATGCCAAAACATTTGCCGATGTAGAACAAGCTCTTGTCAACATTCAAGCGGCAATGCAGCGTACGGAAGACTATTTAAAAGAGCAGCAGCTACAACGACCTACTGAATAAAGTCATTCGCGATGTACAAAATCAAAGAATTTTTTTTATGAGCCATGCCTCGCATGGCTTTGATTTATATATTTTTAGCCTGTAAGGCATCCAACTTTTTCAATACTTCTGCCACAGCTACCATCGCAAAACTGGACGTGACCACCACTGCCGAACCATAGCCGCCACAGCGCAAACCTGCGCTTGGACAAACATCGGCACTGGAAAATGGATTGTCGATGGAATACACACAGGTAATCCCAAACTTTTCTTTTGGCTTTTTACAAATACCTTTGCTGCGTAATTGGGCGCGCAATTTGGCCAACATTGGGTCTTGTTCGGTTTTAGATAAATCTGCCACTCGAATTTTCAACGGATCAAGTTTGCCACCTGCACCACCCGAAACAATCAGTGGAATCTTGTTAAAACGACAATGCAGCATCAACGCTAGTTTAGCTTTTACGTCATCAATGCAATCTAAAATCAAATCAGGTGCAGTCGCCAATAACGCTTTGACGTTATCTGGACTGAGGTAATCATCGACCAAATTAATTTTGATACGTGGATTAATGGCGCGACAACGCTCTGCCATGACATTAATTTTTTCATGCCCCAAGGTTGAGCTCATGGCAGGCAATTGACGGTTAATGTTAGATGCTGCGACCACATCCATATCCACCAATGTCAGCTCGCCGATACCTGTACGTGCCAACGCCTCAACTGCCCAAGAGCCGACACCGCCAATTCCAATCACCATGACATGACTTTGGGCATAATGCTGAAAAGCACTGTCGCCATAAATCTTGGCCACACCCGCAAAACGGCGTTCATATTCATCATCTTGAAGAAGGTCTGTCATGCTGCAATCAAATCTAATTTCAAAGTGTGGGCATTTTACTGCGTTTCGCAGACTTCGTGTTGTTTCATCTAAAGTTTAGGCAAGTCTAATATTTGAATGCTATTCTGCCAAATCTGTGCGGCTAAAGTTTGCGGTGCAATATCTAAACAATCCGCTAAACCTTCAAGCACATAAATCAGGTTCGCAGGGGTATTTCGGGTTCGTGATTGAGTATCTGTCTGACAACATAAAGGCGTCATATCGGGACAGTCGGTTTCCAAAACCAAATGTTCAGCACCAATTTCCTGCACAACACGGCGCAGTTTTTTTACATTGGGATTGGTAATCTGCCCTGTCACACCAATTTTAAAACCCAATTTGATCAGTGCTTTGGCTTCTTCCACCCCACCGCTAAAAGCATGTGCAATGCCACCAAACTGAAATTGTTGTTGTTTGAGTATTTTTAAGGTTTCGGCATGGGCCTTACGAATATGTAGCAGTACAGGTTTTTGTCGATGGCGTGCGATTTCCAATTGCGCGGCAAAAAAATCTTGCTGCTTTTGAAACGCTTCAGGCTGTTTATGTTCAACCAAAAAAGTGTCTAAGCCAATTTCACCCACCGCGACACAATGCTGTTGTTGCAAAAAATGTTCTAAATCTTGTAAATGTTGGTCTTGATGTTGTTCGATATAAAAAGGATGCAAGCCTGGTGCAAGATGACTTTGTGGCACATGCTCAAGTTGGTTTAAAAACTGTTGTGTAGAGATTAAATCTTGAAAACGTGATTGTACAAAGCCAATCAGTACCAAATGTTCTACGCCTGCTGCCTTGGCCGCATACGCCAATTGCTCCCGATCTGAGTCAAAATCAGGTACATCAAAATGGGTATGCGTATCAAACAGCGCAATGCTCATATTAAGATTTCGCTTTGGTTGTGTTTACTGCACTGGCTTCGGCAGATTTTGCGGTTGCTTCAGAGGCTGCTTCTGTTACAGGCAAATACGCAGCTTTTAAAATCCCCTGCAGTTCTGCATACGGAATGGTTAAACGCGGTAAACCAACGACATAAGGGCCTATTTCATATTCTGCGTATTGCAGAATTAAACCCTGTTGACCTAAATAGTAATTTTCCGACAGCTTAAATTTCCACGCTTGTTCATATTCTTGCACATTGGTGGAAAGTTCAGATGCGATGACCCATTGTTTAAACGCTTCGTAGGCTTTGCGCTCCAATTGTGGACGCTGCTTCTCTAACAGAATGTCATTTAACAATACTAATTTTTTCTGTTCTAAATCAAAATTATAGTATTGCTGTGCCGATGCACCATGCGCTCCGCCCAAATAACTACTGCTATTCAGTACCACGGTTGCCAAAGGCTGATCTGCATTCAAAATTTTAGGCTTAATCATCAAACTGATTTTATGATTTGAGCTTAAAGCTTTCAGTTCCTGATCAAGTACCAAAAAGCTTTGCACATAAGGCACAGTTTGTTTTTCTAATTTTTGCGCCAAAGTTTCCACTTGTGCAATGGCTGCTGCAGTGGGGTTGCTGGCAGGTGCATCTGCAGCACTGGCTGCTGTATTTTCACTGGCTGCATTCTCAACTGCTATAGCCTCAGAAGCCGCCTGCTGTGGTGCAATTTCTAAAATTTGTGCCAATTCTTGAATAATTTTCTGATCAATAAAATGGTCGATAAAGGCCTGATTACTATTCAAACGCTCAATTGAAATTTCAGGGCAGTTATTCCCTTCACATTTAGGCAACGACAAATTCAGTTTTTCAGTATCCCCGACCAGTTTTAAGCTTTGTTGTTCCGCCTGCGTCTGCTCTGGCTCGACTGTTTCTGGTTCGGTTTTCTTTGGCTGACATGCAGTAATCCCTAGCGTTGTAATTAAAATACTGATCGCCAAAATACTTTTATTTTTCAACATGGATCCAACCTTGATTTCATCTATTTTTGCTTGTCACCGCACTCACCTACTAAAACATAGATGGATAGATGTCTGCTTTTAAAACTTGTTGTGTTTGTGCTTTGCTTAGGTAAATATCTAACTGCGTGCCATCTTTGACAATTTCATGGGTGCGATAATGCAATCCTAAGCCCTGATCATCAAAAAACCAATCTGCCTGCCCCCAGTATAATTTGGCAGGTGCTGCTTTTTGCACGTCACTGCTTTGTGTTTTGAGCCAATCCTGATAGGCCTGCTGTACAAAAGTATTCATACGGGTTTGTTGTTTGGCATCAATCACATCTAAAACAGACAAGGCTTTTTGCTGCTTCCGATCTGCCACAAAGAAATAATAGCGTTCCTTGACTTGCGTGCCTTCCTGTTTGCTATCTACCCCGACTTGCAACAAAACATATTGATTGCGTTGATATGCCATACGGGTGTACATCGCCAATTCATAAGCTTTATTTTGATCTAATTGTGCCTGCCAAGCATCGGATTTTTTCACATAGGCATCTACGGCTTGCTGCAAATTCATGTTTTGTTTTAAGCCAATTTGGTCTTGAATCACCATGGCCTGATTTTTTGCAATCCAACTGTTGAGCCATGTATCTTGGGTATTTAAAGTTTGTACTTCTAATTCAATGCAGTTTTTATTTTCACAAAAAGGTAAGGCAATTTCTGCCGCCTGTTGTTTGATATTCAAATACGGCAAAACATCTGCTTGATCTTTCTGAAAAATAGACGTTTGCTCATCTGAGTTTTGATCTTGTTTAGATGAGTCACAGGCGCTAAGCAAAACCATCCCGCTCAAAATTGCACCCAGATAAACCGATTTTTGCTGCATGATTTCCCCAATTCACTTATCAAAAATAATCTTTAATCTTTTACCGCCCCCATAATAAAACAGCTTCCTAAAGAAGCTGTTTTAATTTTGAAACTTTTAGCAACGCTGAACATTCATCTACGCTACGCTGATCGCACCTGCCAGATCAAACATTAGCAACGGCTTAGTGCTCGCGCGTGTTTCTAAACTCAATGTCAGGGTAACGCTCTTGCATTAACTGTAAATTCACACGGCTTGGCGCGAGATAAGTTAAGTGACCACCACCATCGACAGACAACTGATCGTGGGCTTTTTTCTTAAATTCGTTAAACTTTTTCTCATCGGCACAAGACACCCAGCGTACCGTGTTGATGCTGACAGGCTCGTAAATACAATCGACTTTGTATTCTTCTTTCAGGCGATAGGCGACGACTTCAAACTGTAGCACACCAACAGCACCTACGATTAAATCATTGCTGTTTTGTGGCATAAAGACTTGCGTTGCACCTTCTTCTGAAAGCTCTTTAAGGCCTTTTTGCAGCTGTTTGGACTTCAATGGGTCTTTCAAGCGTACACGACGGAACATTTCAGGTGCGAAGTGCGGAATCCCTGTAAATTGCAACTTTTCACCCGAAGTGAAGGTATCGCCAATTTGAATCGTCCCGTGGTTATGTAGACCAATAATGTCGCCCGGCCAAGCTTCTTCGAGGTGCTGACGGTCACCTGCCAAGAAGGTCAAGGCATCGCTGATACGTACATCTTTATCAATACGCACATGCTTCATTTTTAAGCCTTTTTCATACTTGCCTGAACAGATTCGCATGAAAGCAATACGGTCACGGTGCTTCGGATCCATATTGGCCTGAATTTTAAAAACAAAACCACTAAAGCCTTCTTCATTGGCTTCTACAATACGGTCTTGCGTTGGATGTGCTTTTGGCGGTGGCGCATATTCACTGAATGCATTCAATACATGATCTACACCGAAGTTACCCAAAGCAGTACCAAATAGCACTGGTGTTTGACGACCCGCTAAAAACTCTTCACGGTCTAAAGGCTCATTCGCCATTTGTACCAATTCAAGTGATTCTTCAAATGCCGCCCATGCCAATTCACCTACTTTTTCACGTAGGTCTGCATGGTTATAGCCATCACGTACTTCAATTTCAGGAATGGTTGAACCAAAACCTGATTTGTACACATAAAACTTTTCTTCGATGAGGTTAAACACCCCTGCGAAATCACGCCCTGTACCCATTGGCCAAGTGATTGGCACACACTTAATTTTGAGGACATTTTCAATTTCATCCAACAACTCTAATGGTTCACGAATTTCGCGGTCCATTTTGTTGACGAATGAAATGATGGGTGTGTCACGCATACGACACACATCCATTAATTTAATGGTACGGTCTTCGACACCTTTCGCACCATCAATCACCATCAGTGCAGAGTCCACCGCAGTTAGAGTGCGGTAAGTATCTTCAGAGAAATCTTCGTGCCCTGGGGTATCGAGCAGGTTAATCATTTTGTCTTTATACGGGAATTGCATCACCGAAGTTGTAATGGAAATACCACGTTCTTTTTCCATTTCCATCCAGTCAGATGTTGCGCCACGATCTGACTTACGGCTTTTTACCATCCCTGCAACTTGAATGGCTTGTCCCCATAACAGCAGTTTTTCTGTCATGGTGGTTTTACCAGCATCGGGGTGGGAAATAATCGCGAAAGTACGTCGCTGTGCGACCTGCGCCGCTAACTCATCTTTAAAACTCATGCAAGACACCTACTGCAGAACCGCAGTGTATAAGATCAAAATGATCAATATGAAAAATTGGCGTAATTGTAGCAGATTTGAATCAAATTTTATTGATTGTTGATATGTTCTAATTTACCCACAACTGAGAATATAGTTATTTTTTCAATCTATACTTTTGCTTTTGGCTTTTCGGTTTTTCTGGAATCGTACGTTCAATCAAACCTACTTCTATGGCAGGATTCATATCGTTCTTTTGGAATGTTGCGCTATGAGTTAAACCTAACAACTGCATCAACTCAGCCAAACTATATTCATCTTGTTTCATCACTGAAATTAAACGCTGGACTTGGTCGCTCACTTGTACGCTATCTTGAGCGGTAGCATGATCGCTAGCTTAAGCCGAATGTTTAAACAACTCTTCTAAACGCTCAACATCCATAGGTAAGCCTAATAAATAACCTTGCAACTGCTGACAGCCTAAACGGGTTAAAATCTCAGCTTGCAATGGCGTTTCCACCCCTTCAGCGGTCACAGTTAAACCCAGTTTAATGGCTAACTGAATAATACTTTCTAAAATTAATTCTTCTTTGCTGTCCAAACACAAATCTAAAATAAAAGCACGGTCAATTTTCAACTCATCGACTGGCAATTTTTTCAAATACAAGAAACTCGAATGTCCTGTACCAAAATCATCAATCGCCAATTGAATCCCCATTTGACGCAAACGCTCAAAACTACGAATACTCGATTCAATATGATGCATTGCTGTACTTTCAGTCACTTCAATCATCAAGTGTTGGGGTTGAATCTCATAGCGTTTAAACAAGTTTTCTAACGTCGAAAATAAGTGTTTATGTTCAAACTGCACTGCCGATAAATTCACAGCCACAGGAAATAACGGTGCACCCGATCTTTCCCAAATTTGAATTTGTTTAAAGGCTTCTTCTAGCGTCCAATAGCCAATTTGAATAATCAACCCCGTCTTTTCAGCCCCTTTAATAAACATATTTGGGGTAAGTAAACCATGTACGGGGTGATACCAACGAATTAAAGCTTCTACGCCACAAATTTTATGGTCAGCGGCTTTAAACTTTGGCTGATAGAACAACGCAAATTGTTGTTGTTCAACTGCTTTATATAAATCATTAATCAACTTACTTTGGCTTTTAGCCTCAAGTAACTCCAGATCATAATTAAATATTGAACTGGTGTTACGCCCCTGATATTTAGAGGTCAGCATCGCCGCATCAGCATTCATTAAAATATCTTGCAAATTGGTGCCATGCTCTGGATACATCGCAATGCCAATACTGCCTGAAATATTAATGACCTTGCCTGCAATTAAGAAACTTTGCTGAATCAGTTCTAATATTTTTTCAGAAATGACAGTGGCTTCTGCAATGTCGGTATGTTCAATCACCAAAAGAAATTCATCGCCACCAATTCTTAATAACTGGGTATTTTCGCCCAAGTGGGATTGCACACGTTTAGACAACTGAATCAGCAATTGATCGCCAACATGATGCCCAAATACGTCATTCACCGCTTTAAAGCGGTCTAAGTCGATATACAAAAATGCAATTTTAGTGTTTTTTTGCCGATGCTCAGAAAAAAGCAATTGTGCATATTCAGCTAAATATAAACGGTTGGGCAATTTGGTCAGGTTATCTTTGACTGCCTGATTGGCCAATTCACGGTTGGCTAAAGACAATTGTCTGCTTTTTTTTTCTAAGCGCAGCTCCAGCAGAGATACGCCCACCGCAGCAGCAAAAATCAGACTGGTCACTAAAATAACCACCAACAGAGCTGGCCCTTGCCCGATCTGGAAGTGCCCTGATTGAGGCAAATCTGCTGTAGAGTAAAAATGCAGTGCTTCCATGCCTATATAGTGCATGGCAACAATGCTCAGACTCATGAGCACCGCAATGAAAATTTTATATTGTGCCTGACGCCCCATTCTGCACTTGGAATGAAACATAAACCAAAAGGTAAGTATTGCACCGCCAATGGCCACTAATACAGACAGCAAAACAATGGTAGGATCATAATAACTACGGTAGCCTTCTACCTGAATTCCCATCATGCCCGTATAGTGCATGCCTGAAATACCCAACCCCATTAAAATGCCGCTCAGGATCAAACGCGCCACAGGCAAGGTCGATTGCGTGGTCAGCCAAACCGCAAACGTAGAGGCGATAAATGCAATAACAAAAGATAGGGTCGTAAAGCTAAGATCAAATTGATACGGTGCAGGTAACTGGCATGCCAACATGCCCACAAAATGCATACTCCACACTGCCGCACCCAGCAGCAAACCACTCATGATTAATGCAATTTTTTTTAGTTGTTGTTGTACATTTTGAAAGAGCATTTGCTCAACAGACACTGCAAAATAGCAGGCCAATACTGAGATTGCTACCGAGCCAATTACCAAGCTCAGATCATAATGTACATGCATCATTAGATGTGTCCATCTCTGTCATATTTTATTGTTTTTCGGTTACTCAATCTCACACTCTCTTATAAATAATAACTAAAAAGCAACCTGAACGACGGATTGATCTAGCAAAGACCGCATTGACTTTAGAATCTAATACTATTCCGCTTTGGTCAATAGTCAAATATATAATATGTCATCATGAAATAATGGCAATTTAAAACTGCTGAAAATAGCTGTCTGACTCAAAGCTATATGCATCTTGTCACTTTACTTTTCGCTTTAGCCTGAAAAAACCAGCAACTTTTAGCTGCTGGTTCTATTTGATTAAGATTCTAACATTGTTTTAAGGTTGATTCGGCTCAGAAACACCTTTTTGCAACATGGCATAGTCTTGCAAAACCTGTGCTGCTTCAATCACAAAAGCTTCTTCCTCAGGCAAGGCAGGACGTTGTGCCGCCTTCATTTTGGCACGCGCTTCTGCCAAAGCATCAATAGATGCCTGATAGCTTTCCCAATTAGCAAATGGTTTCAAACCTGTTTCCTGACGGCGTTTGTTTTCCGCAGTCAGCGTTTGTTGCTCCAAAGCTAACAACTCTGCTCTGCGTTGTTCAATATCTAACACAATGCTTTTGCGATCTTCAGTTTGTTTGGCAATTTGCTTACGTTGTTCCAAATATTGAAATTGCGGATCAAGCGTGACACGTTGCTGTGACAATTGCCCTAGCTTGGTGATGTACGGCTGTACTGAACCTTCACGCTTAAATGGCGCAGTTGGAATGGTATCCCACTTCAAGGCATTTTTCGCTTTGCGTTCACCAAACTCCTCATTGTAAATATCCACCAGTTTAATGTCAGGAATCACACCTTTGTTTTGGGTACTTCCACCTGTAATACGGTAGAACTTACGTTGAGTTAAGGTCGCCTGCCCATAGGCTAAGGTGTCGAGTTGTACCTGCGCTGTACCTTTACCTGTGGTGGTGCTACCAATCACAATCCCGCGCTGATAGTCCTGAATTGCAGCAGAGTAAATTTCACTGGCCGAAGCAGAAGCAAGGTTAATCATCACTGCCAATGGGCCTGCATAAGTCTGTGCACCGCCATCGTCATCTTCAAATACGCTCACGTTGCCATTGCCATCACGAATTTGCACTACAGGGCCTGATTTGATTACTTGCCCAAGCATACGTGCCACTTCTTCCAATGAGCCGCCAGGGTTGTTACGTAAATCGACAATAATCCCTGCGACATTTTTGGCCACCAAACTTTTCAGAGCATTGTTGGTATCTTCCGACACCGAGCGATATTCATTACCTGCACGACGCGCACGGTAATTCAAATAAAACGATGGAATTTCAATCACACCATAGGTATAAGTTTGACCATCACGTTTGATGTCAATCGTTCGTGAGCGAACTCCCGCATCTTCTTCCTGAATCACATCACGCACAATGGTCACATTACGCGCCTGATTCATCGCCGCACCCGCACCCAACAAACGCACAGTGACTTTGGTGCCACGTTTACCGCGAATCAGCCCCACAATTTCATTGCTCGGCCAACCCACAACATCCACCATTTTTTCGCCATCTTGCGCTACACCAATAATGCGGTCACCCGATTTCACCTGCCCAGTTTTACTGGCAGGACCACCTTCAACAATGGTTTCAATTTTGGTGTAGTCTTCATTGCCCCGTTCAGGACGAATCGACACCCCAATTCCTTCAAGCTGCAAAGTCGTTTGACGGTTCAGCTCCATCGCATCGACAGGTGGGAAATAATTGCTGTGCGGATCATAAGTCAGCATCATCGCATTCAAAGTTTTATCCAGCACGTCATCGCTCTTTAAACGATCCATTCGCTCTAACTGGCGGGTATAACGCTTGGTTAAAGTCTGAACTGGTGTCAAATCTTCTGGACTTGCCAAATCCTGACCATTGGTCAATTCAGGGTTATCTTTAATGGCTTTTTGTTTTGCCAATTCTTCTTCTTTGCTAATGGTCAGGTTAATGAGCTGCGACACCAGCATTTTTTGCCAATGTGTACGCATTTCTGCTTCAGTATTAAAGAATGGTGCTTTTTCACGATCTGTCTCAATCGTAACATTTGGCTGTTTTAAATTTTGTGGTTTTTTCAGCTCTGCCAACATGAAATGATAAAACTGTTTTAAGCGTTCACGATACTGTGCATGAATTTGATACGGTCCAGCCAAATTGCCTGCTTTTAATGAAGCACCAAAAGTTGCGGCATATTGTTTGCGGTATTGTTCAACTTCTTTAGCCAAAAACAAAGTATGGTCTGGGTCTAAACTGTCGATATAAAAATCAAAAATGCGCTGCGACGTCGCAGCATCTAAACGCTGATTTAAATAATGCTGACGATCGACCAAGGTCGCCAATTGACGCGAAACCAAAGCTTGTTCCTGCGTCGGCACAATACTGTTAGCAACGACAGCGGTATTATTGGCTGCAATTGCCTCGTTAATGGCGTGAGAAAAGAAAAAACCGCCAGTTGCTATTGCAACCGCACAAGCGATGGTTTGAAGTTTCATAAAAATATTTACGTCCTTGGTTTTTGACCAATCTCTGCTTTTCACAATGAATTGAGCAGATTCAAAATCTTATACAACTTAATTTAGGTCTGTCGTGTAGTTTTATCATAATCTGTGCTGTCAAAATGTAGCAAATCATTGCAGAATTCAGGTATTGTTTTTTTATTGATAAAAATCGAATACGGACACCCAATATGATTGGCGCATTGATGCTCGACATCGCTGGCACAGAACTTACTCAAGAAGATATTGAACTATTAAGCGCTCCGCAAGTCGGTGGAGTCATTTTATTTGCCCGAAATATCCAATCTCCTGCGCAAGTACGCGCCTTGACCGACCACATGCGTCAGGTGCGCCCTGATATTTTAATTGCAGTCGATCAAGAAGGCGGACGCGTACAACGCTTAAAACAAGGTTTTACCCTATTACCTGCCATGGGTAGATTTGGCGAGTTATACCAAAACGAACCTGAACGTGCCTTAGATTTAGCCGAAGAATGTGGCTGGTTGATGGCCACCGAAGTATTAGCCGTAGGCATTGATTTTAGTTTTGCACCCGTTTTAGATTTAAATGACATCAGTGATGTCATTGGAGATCGTGCTTTTGCTGCGCGTCCTGCCGATATTATTGCTTTGGCAGATGCTTTTTTACGTGGAATGCATCGTGCAGGAATGGCAACCACAGGCAAGCATTTTCCTGGGCATGGATCGGTTAAAGCAGACTCTCACGTTGCTGCCGCGATAGATTCACGTTCTTTTGCCGAAATTCAGCAACAGGATATGCAAACCTTTATCCAACTGCAAAATCAACTGGATGCGCTCATGCCTGCGCATGTCATTTATGATCAGGTCGATCCGAACCCTGCAGGTTTTTCTGAGTTTTGGTTACAGCAAGTGCTTCGCAAAGACTTGGGCTATGATGGTGTACTCTTTTCGGATGATTTAAGCATGCAGGCGGCTTGTGTAGCAGGCGATGCCGATGCACGTATTCATGCCGCTTTGCTTGCAGGCTGTGACATGGGATTGGTCTGCAACAACCGTGCTGCACAACGATTGGCTTTAAATGCGATTGCCGATTTACCCTTGCCGAATCAGGCACGTTTAGAACGCATGCGCGGTAAAATCCCTGAGCTTAGTGCAGAGTTTAGCATTGCTGAAGTTTTAGACTTGGGTGATGAATGGCGAAGCGTCCGTGATCGTATCTTGGTATTTAAAGAACAAAGTGCCACGCTACTGGCAGCACAAACTAGTCACGACCCGACCAATTATTCAAGTACCACTAAAAACGCTGCGACTTGAGATCACCACAAACTAACTAGGGTCTGTTGACAATTCGTCTATGTTTGCGACGTGAGAGATATATCTCGCAAGATTTTTTAGCTGATATAAGGCATGGGACAGGAAATTTAGTCATTCTAAATGACTGGCACATAACGCAATAGCAGCAAAAAATATGCTCGTCCTGAAAGGCTGTGGCTAAAACTTTCTCAGATTGCGTTATGGAACTTGAAAATAGGTCCACTATTCCCTGCGTTTTATGCCTGATCTGCTCAGTTTTAGCCTACAGCGCAAGCCATTTATGAAATGTCAACAGACCCTATACGCCTTCACTTTTTCACAGCATTTATACGACAAAGGAACACGACAGCTTGTTCCTTTTTGATTATGATAAACTTATTCTATTTTGAGTATATGCCTGACACCGCAGCTTGAGTGTCAAAGCATGCCTAAAAAGACAACGACCACCATACAAACAATTAAGGTCTATACGAAAATGACAAAAACATTGCTGAACAGCAAAATCACGACAGAAAAAAGGACTGAAATGCACAACTCGGATGCCAAGCCAACTCGCTCAGACACGACTGCATTGTCCAAACATCGGCATATTTCTTTTACCGCACATTATACGGGATATATCTGGTATCAAAGGGGGATTTCACATCCTGTATTTGCGACCCGAAAAGGCAAGTTTTTAGCCAAATTGGTACATCCTTTAGAAAACTGGGCAGAACGTCATGTGGGCGGCAGTATGCGCAGCACCCTCAAACAACGTCACCAAATGATTGATGCACACTTAACCGCACTGATTCAGCAACATCCGCAATTACAAGTGCTCGAAATTGCATCTGGGCTGTCACCACGCAGCTGGAACTTTCGACAAAAATATCCTGAACTGAATTACCGTGAACTGGATTTGCCTGATATGGCGCAAATTAAAACTCAAGCGTTACGACAAATTGACCACGACGCACCTGAAGTTCTCACCGCCGATATTTTTAGTGAATCCTTTCAACAGGCCTTTGAATATTTTGATCACTCGCAGCCCTTAGTAATTATTAGTGAAGGTTTAATTAACTACTTCAGCAAAGACATGCTACAACAGCTGTTAAATGGCATGTGTAACTACACCCAAGACTTTCCAGAACTGCATTATTTAACCGATATTTACCCTGAACCCGTCAAAAACAAGCTCGCCAATTTTATTTGGAACTGCAGCCGATTATTGAAATTTATGTCACGCAGTGCTTTCACCTTTCACTTTCAATCTCCGCAGGAATTAACTCAGTTTTTTCAAAATGCAGGTTTTGAGCAAGTGCAGCTACAACAACCACAACTGTATTTTTCCAACAGCTCTTTAGAAAAAACAACCGCAGAACATTTAGGCGATTTAGTCTGGATGGTTCATGCCTACAAAAAAAATAGCGTGGTTTAACACGCTATTTTGATTCTATTTTCTTTGGATAATTTTAAACCAAGCACTGATTTTATCTACTAACGGGCATATTCCAAATTTTGTGCAGCCGCTTTTTGACGTTCCACATAACGCAACAAACGCTCTGCCACCTCAAAACTACCATGCTTAAATAATGCGCGTAGTTGCTGCCCTTGGCTTTCAAAAATTAAACATTCAATGCTAAAACTGCCTTCCTCATCCTGTAATTCTAAGGCCATATCTCGTTCAAACTGTGCTGCTTGTGCCGCCAACGCAGCATTTTCAAAATCAAGCAATACACCAAAGAAGTTTAAATCGACAATGTGCGTGGCAATTTTCAAATCAGAATGACGATACTGCAAATGACTTTGCGGATTTTGCACCCGAATACGCGCTTCTCCACGGCGTTCCATCGTCAATAGTTGCGCACGTGTCATTGGAATAATGCCATCTAAGTCCTGAATAGATTCATCGCTTAAAAAGGTCGCAAATAAATTCATGGTTTCTTTACGGCGCTGTAATTGCGGCACATGATCTGCATTGGCAATCATGGCAAACTCCATGTTCGGGCACTGTAAGGCAAAATTGGCATTTTCATGCGGCAAGGTAAAACTGTCATATTGCCCACACGCCACCAAAACCTTACATTGCGGAATAGGCACATTGGTTAACCGCAATAAACGGTTGCAGTTCACATCGTAGCGATCTTGCTCTGTAGCGGTAAAGTCGGCCATTTGTCGGTAAAACAAACGCTTTGCAGTCGGTGACATGCGAGTTTGTTCCATTTTGGCATGATTGACCAAGTATAAAATCACCGCCTGACCAAATTCATCCATGCGCTGCTCTTTCATTAAATGCAGTGATTCTTCAAGCAACATGCGCCAACTTTTACGGGTCTTTTGCATAACCCCCATTAAAATCATGCGATCAATCAATTCAGGACGCTGATCTGCTAGACACGATGCCACCACCGAACCCAATGACATGCCCATGACGGATACTTTATCTAAGCCGACAATATCCAGCCAATCACCCAACATCTGACCTAAATCATGCAGTTCTAGCGTTCCTGCCGACTCACCTGTTTCCACATTGGTCATTTGCTGATTGGCGCCCATAGATGGCATATCAATTAAAATGATTGGCCCTGCACGAAAAAGCTGCTCGACACAATATTTATATGAATTAAAGTTTTGGAATGCACCACCAATAATCACAATTGGAGTTAAATGTGCGGTTTCTGGCTGAGCAATTGCCATGTATTCCACTTTCCAGCCGTTGATCCAAGTGGTACGAGCGGGTTGTTTAAAGCTGTGTTTATCGTAAATATCAAAAAAACAGACATGCGAACTTGCGTCCTGTACATCCGTGTCCATCTGGATCATGGAATTCATATTCCTTACCTCCATGCGCATTTTATTTTTATTGTGCAAGTGTTCGTCATTGAACGATTACCCACTTATCTGAATTAAAGTGGCATCCTGCTTATTGTTGTGAATGACATCAATGTCGTTATCGCATCATTCTATACAGGTGCTGATTTTATACGCAACATTTTCTATGACCGCTCATCTACTTTTAAATCATAAAGCATTTCAAAATATTAATTTTTGTGATGAAAGCATTGAAAAATATGAAAAGATTGAACAATTTAGTCGATTTTCCGCTGAGACGCTTCATTGTGCAGGCACAGACTGTTAATATCGAGTTGAAATTTCTAAGTGATCAAACCGCTATGCAAGAGTCTATTGAACAATATATGCAAACGGTAGGACAACAAGCACGCCAAGCCTCTCGTGTCTTAGCAAGCGCTTCTACCCAATCTAAAAACAATGCGTTATCGGCTATTTATACGGCATTGGAAAATAGCGAGTCCGCTATTTTAGCTGCCAACCAAATTGATATGACCAAAGGTCGTAACAACAACTTGGATAGCGCACTGCTTGATCGCTTAGAACTTAACCCCGCACGCTTTAAAGGCATGTTACAAGGTCTGAAAGATGTGATTGGTCTCATGGATCCAATTGGTGAAATTACCGATATGGCTTACCGTCCATCTGGTATTCAATTGGGCAAAATGCGTGTACCGCTAGGTGTGGTGGGCATGATTTACGAATCACGTCCAAACGTAACCCTTGAAGCTGCGTCTTTGGCATTAAAATCAGGCAATGCGATTATTTTACGTGGTGGTTCTGAAGCACTGGAATCTAACCAAGCGATTGCTGCCGCGATTCAACACGGCTTAAAAGCATCAGGCTTGCCAGAAACATCGGTGCAAGTGATTAACACCTCAGACCGTGCTGCCGTTGGGCAATTAATTACCATGTCTGAATATGTAGATGTAATTGTGCCACGTGGCGGTAAAAGTCTGATTGAACGCATCAGCAATGAAGCGCGTATTCCAGTGATTAAACATTTGGATGGTAACTGTCACGTATTTGTAGAAGCACAGGCCGATTTACAAAAAGCCCTGCCTATTGCCCTGAATGCAAAAACTCACCGTTATGGCGTCTGTAATGCCATGGAAACATTGTTGGTCGATGAGGCTGTTGCCGCACAATTCTTGCCACGTATTGCCGAGCTATATGCAGAAAAACAAGTCGAATTACGCGGCTGTCCTGCAACCCAAAAGATTTTGGGTACAAGTGTTAAAACAGCAACCGAAGAAGATTGGTACACCGAATATTTAGGCCCAATTTTGGCAGTTAAAGTGGTTTCAGGAATTGATGAGGCAATTGAACATATCAATAAATATGGTTCACATCATACTGATGCCATTATTACTGAAAACTTTAGTTTGGCGCGTCAATTCTTGGCTGCGGTAGATTCTAGTTCAGTCATGATTAACGCTTCTACACGCTTTGCTGATGGTTTTGAATATGGTTTAGGTGCTGAAATTGGAATCTCTACCGATAAAATTCATACCCGTGGCCCTGTCGGTTTGGAAGGTTTAACCTCACAAAAATGGATCGTGTTTGGCGATGGTCAAATCCGCCAATAAAATCCATCTGTAATTTTGCAATATCCAAATATAATGTTCAGTTTCACAGGAAGCTGAACATTATTCCCTTCTATTTTTTAGACATTGTTTTAAGACACAGTTCCACTACACATTTCTGCCTCACGCTCACTTAAAATAAAAACACCATCAAGATTAGAAAAATCATCAAAAAGAGTGGCGATGCTTATGTTTTATTATTTGATTATTAGTACCTTTGCTTTAGCACTGTTGGTGTCGTTCATTGTCATGGGTCTGTTTTCCAGCTCCATCAATGCAATTTTGGCGCGTATCATCCACGACCCAATTCATGAAGCATGGGCAAAGTACACCAAATTTGCAGGCATGGTGGTCGGCACATCTTCAGGCATTCGTATTTACGATATGGAAAAATACATTACCCCACTCACCTATGCCGAAAATGACAAAAGAATTGTGATTGAACTGACGCAAGAACGCTGGGTATTGGAAATTTACCGCACCATTATTGAAACCTTACAAGGCTTGGCGTGGATGATGTTGGTGTTTTTTATGGTGGCACTGATTGCTTATGTGATTGTCCGTTGGTCGGAAATTAAATACGCTGCCAAATCAAAATAAACCGACAAAGATTGAGGAAATAATTTAAAACAGTTTGCCACTCGCCTGCAGAATGAAGTGTGCTATGTTAAGAGAATACAACAGGAATTAAGCAGAAATTTTAGACCATCATTTCATGAAAAAATGAAAGTTTTGGGCTGATAAATTTTAATTATTTCTGATTTCATGGTCGATAATGCTTAAGTCTAATCTCCTAAAGTCTATCTAGGAGCAATAAAAAACCCATGATAAAACATACGTAATGATCAAGATTGCAACACAATAGATTGCCGTTTGCCATATCTTGCAATGCAGCTTGATTGACTAGGGATAACTTCAATTAGAATTCGGGTACATAAAAGTGACTACATCAGTATTAGTGATTAACTGCGGATCTTCTTCTATCAAATATGCGCTTGTATCTGAAAGCGTTGGAGATCGTATCTTTGGTTTGGCAGAAAATCTAGGTTCTGCTGATGCGCGCATTAAAGGCATTACCGCAGGTGGTGAGCCGCTCGAACTTTCTATTCCACATGCTGACCATGAAAAAGCATTGGAAACTATTCTTGGTCGCTTATCTCAATATAAGCCACAAGCCATTGGTCACCGCGTTGTACACGGCGGTACTTTAACCAAAGCAGAATTATTAACTGAAGAAATCGTGCAACGTATTCGTGAAGCAACTCCGCTTGCACCTTTACACAACCCTGCACACTTGGTGGGTATTGAAGCAACAATGCGTTTGTTCCCAGAACTTCCGCAAGTGGCTGTATTTGATACTGCATTCCACCAAACGATGCCTGCTCACGCTTACCGTTATGCAGTGCCTAAATTCTTATATACCGACCACAACGTACGTCGTTATGGCTTCCACGGTACAAGTCACGCATACGTTTCAGAGCGCGGTTCAGAGTTGGCTGGCAGCTTCAAACAAGGTGGCTGGTTAACTGCTCACTTGGGTAACGGTAGCTCGACTTGTGCAATCTGGAATGGTCAAAGTGTAGACACATCGATGGGCCTAACCCCACTTGAAGGTTTGGTGATGGGTACTCGTAGTGGTGATGTAGACCCAAGCTTACACAGCTTCCTTGCAAGCAACTTAGGTTGGGATATCTACAAAATTGACAAAATGCTAAACAGCCAAAGTGGTTTACTTGGTTTGTCAGGCTTATCGAACGACATGCGTACCCTGATTGAAGCATCTGAACAAGGCAACGAAGATGCAACGCTTGCAATTGAAGTATTCTGCTACCGTTTAGCTAAATCTTTAGCTGCACTTAGCTGTGGTTTACCACGCTTAGATGGCTTATTCTTCACAGGTGGTATTGGCGAAAACTCTGCGTACATCCGTGAAAAAACTGTATCTTACTTGCCACACTTTGGCTTTAACTTCAGCAAAGAACGCAATGACAGCTTAAAACGCGGTACCGAAGGTCGTATTGATGCAGGTACAGGCGGTCCACAAATTTGGGTTGTACCAACTGACGAAGAAGGCCGTATTGCGAAAGAAACTGCGCAAGTTGCAGAGGAGCTAAAGTCAGCTGCAAAAAAGTCTGAATGTGACGCTGCGATTGCTTAAGCAATCGTAGTGCTCAGCCACTTTCAATCAGTCCCTTTACGATTTAGAAAAAATTATGAAAACAATACTTTTGGTTCCTACAGAAATTGGTGTTGGTTTAACATCAGCATGTTTAGGTTTAATTTACGCTTTGGAATGCCAAGGCGTAAAAGCAGGTTTCTTAAAGCCTTTTTCACAAGAATTACAACCTGAAGCAGACCGCACAACTGCGTTGTATCGTCACCTGTTCAAGCATGAAACAGTTGAGCCGATTTCTTATACTGCGCTGACTGAGCGTTTAAAAAATGATGAAAATGACGAATTGCTTGAAGATGCAGTTCGTTTACATCGTGAAATTTCTAAACATCACGATATCATTATTGTAGAAGGCGTGTTGCCAAACGGACGTGATCCATTTGCAACTGAATTGAATGCAAATTTGGCTAAAGCACTTGATGCAAAAGTCATTATTGTCAGCAATGCCGACATCAACAATGCTGTTAAAACAGCGTCAAAAGTAGACAATCAATTACGTTTCTTTGGTGGTGCAACTTGTGAGCGTACTGCGGGCGTATTGTTTATGCGTACCAAAGGTTTACCAGAAGATTCTGCACAAATTCCTGTTACGCTTGATCCAAACTTACGTTTAATTAGCGACACCAACCAGTTTGTCAGCAAAATTCAAACTACACATCCAATGATTGGTAAAGATTGCATGCCAGTGATTGGCTTGGTGCCATTCAGCAATACTTTAAGTGTGCCACGCATGTCGGACTTGGCTGCACACATTTCTGCAGAATGGATTAACCAAGGTGAAGCAGCGCAGCGCCGTGTATTACACAGCAGCTTAATTGCATCGAATATTGAACACGAAATGCATAAATTCGTTGCAGGCGAGCTGATTATCAGTGGTTCTGACCGTGTCGATGTATTGCTTGCCAGTAGCTTAGCCAGCAGCAATGGTATTCCACTTGCAGGTTTGGTGTTAACTGAACATCAAGCACCAAGCGCACAAGCTTTAGAGTTCTGCCAAGCAGCAATGAAAAATGGCTTGCCAATTTTACATACTAAATTGAGCACCTTTGAAACTGCACAACAGTTATTAAACCTGAGCAATGAAATTCCTGTAGATGACACTGAGCGTGCTGAACAAGTTACTCGTTTTGTTGCGAGCCACATCAACGCTGACTGGTTAACGCAATTAATCAGCGATACGCATAAACCACGTTTATCGCCTTCTGCGTTCCGCCATGAATTGGTGCAAAAATCAATTGCAGCGAAAAAACGTATTGTATTGCCTGAAGGTGATGAACCACGTACCGTTCAAGCTGCAGCAATTTGTCAATCACGTGGTATTGCCCACTGTATTCTATTGGCAAAACCTGAAGCTGTTGTAGATGTTGCCAAAGCACGTGGCATTGAGCTTCCACACGATTTAGAAATCATTGATCCTGATTTGATCCGTGAAAACTATATCGAAAAAATGGTGGAAATGCGTAAAGGCAAACTTACTGACGATCAAGCACGTGAACAGCTGCAAGACACTGTCGTATTAGGTACGATGATGTTAGCACTTGATCAGGTTGATGGTTTGGTGTCTGGTGCTGTGCATACTACAGCCAATACAGTTCGTCCCGCATTCCAGCTCATTAAAACTGCACCTGATTATTCATTGGTATCTTCAGTATTCTTTATGCTGTTACCAGATGAAGTATATGTGTACGGTGACTGTGCGATTAACCCAGACCCAGATGCTGAACAATTGGCTGAAATTGCGATTCAATCTGCTGACTCTGCAAAAGCGTTTGGTATTGACCCACGTATTGCCATGATTTCTTACTCAACTGGTACTTCGGGTGCAGGTGCTGACGTAGAAAAAGTAGCGAAAGCGACTGAAATTGCGAAACAACGTCGTCCTGACTTACTGATTGATGGCCCATTACAGTACGATGCAGCATCGGTTGAAAGTGTTGGTCGCTCTAAAGCACCAAACTCTCAAGTTGCAGGTCGCGCCAATGTGTTCATTTTCCCTGACTTGAACACAGGTAACACGACGTATAAAGCAGTACAGCGTTCTGCTAACGTGGTGAGTGTTGGCCCAATGCTACAAGGCTTGAACAAGCCAGTGAATGACTTGTCACGTGGTGCATTGGTAGATGACATTGTGTTCACGATTGCATTGACTGCGATTCAGGCAGAGCAACAAGCAGCTCAATAATTCGTAAAGTTAAGTTTTACAAACCACCTGATTGAAAAATTGGGTGGTTTTTTTATTCCACACTGTAGATTCATAGATCACTACAAAAATTGATTAGCTCCATCCAATCTATTTTTAAAACCTCTGCACCAACCACACCGTATGCCCTGCACAGTCCTGATCTTCCGCGAGCATTTTCACAACTTTAAAGCCATAATCTTTTAACAATTGCCGATATTCATCCTGCGACAAACTGGCGTGATAAAGTGCTTCACCAAACATTTCCCCAATCGCCTCACCCGCAGCAGGTCCACTGCTAAACATTAAAACTGTATTGGCGGTAGACCATTGCGCAAATTTCTCGAACATGCAGCGCTGATCGTTTGGCGTTAAATGAAAAAAGCTATCCCACGCCAAAATACCATCAAAGCACCGATTCAAGTTCACTGAGCGCATATCGGCTTCAATCCAGCACTGTTCAGGAAAATGTTCACGTGCCATCTCCAGCATGCTGTCTGCGCTATCTACCCCTGTAAGTTGATACCCATGCTGTAATAGATATGCAGCAATAGGACGCCCCGAACCACAGCCCAAATCTAATATTTTGGCCTGCGCAGGCAAATAAGCAAGAAAACGGTCCAGCCAAGTTTTTTCATATAACAACTGACCGCGCAAGTCTGTCCACGCTTTTGCATGCCGTTGATAAATGGGGATAATCTGAGCAGCTAAATGCGTGTGATCATTCATATTTACCCCTAACATCATTCCAAAGAAGTCTTTGAACATAGCTGAATTTGCACCAACAAAACAGCAAAATCATGGCCCGTTTTGACGACATAATTTTATGGATATTTCACAAATTCTCTCAAGCTAACGACTGATATTAAACTTTCGCCCAAAGCTTGATCAAAGTGCCCACAATCGCTGCATTTTATCTTATAATTTAGCCCGCTAGCTATCCGCCCGCTCAAGAGATTTTTGATATGACAACTATTATCAAGCAAGATGACTTGATCACTTCGATCAAAGACGCGCTTCAGTTCATTTCCTACTATCATCCACAAGACTTCATCCAAGCGATGAGCCGTGCTTATGATCGTGAAGAAAACAAAGCTGCGAAAGATGCGATTGCACAGATCTTAATTAACTCACGTATGTGTGCAGAAGGTCATCGTCCAATCTGTCAAGATACTGGTATCGTAAACGTATTCCTTGAAGTGGGTTTAGACGTTAAATTTGATTTAACCATGAGCTTGGACGACGCGATCAACGAAGGTGTACGTCAAGGTTACCTAGAAAACTCAAACGTACTTCGTGCATCGGTATTGGCTGATCCTGCATTTGGTCGTAAAAACACCAAAGACAACACCCCTGCAGTAATTCACTACAAACTCGTTCCGGGTAACAAAGTAGATATTACAGTTGCTGCCAAAGGTGGCGGTTCAGAAAACAAATCTAAATTGGCGATGTTGAACCCATCTGACTCAATTGTAGATTGGGTACTTAAAACTGTTCCGACTATGGGCGCAGGCTGGTGTCCACCGGGTATGCTTGGTATTGGTATTGGTGGTACTGCCGAAAAAGCCATGATGCTTGCAAAAGAAGCACTCATGGAAGAAATCAACATGGACGAATTATTACGTCGTGGCCCACAAAACAAAATGGAAGAACTCCGTATCGAGATCTTCGAGAAAGTGAACGCACTTGGTATTGGTGCACAAGGTTTAGGTGGTTTAACCACAGTTCTTGATATTAAAATCAAAGACTACCCTTGCCACGCTGCAGGCAAACCAGTGGGTATGATTCCAAACTGTGCGGCAACTCGTCACGCACACTTCCAGTTAGATGGTTCAGGTGTTGCACACATTCAAGCACCTAAACTGGATGACTACCCAGAAGTGACTTGGGACTCTTCTAAATCTAAACGTGTAGATTTAGACAACATCACTCAAGAAGAAATGAACACTTGGCAGCCGGGCGATACTTTATTATTAAACGGTACGATTTACACAGGTCGTGATGCTGCACATAAGCGCATGGTCGACATGATCAACAATGGTGAAGAATTACCAGTCGACTTAAAAGGCAAATTCATTTACTACGTTGGCCCTGTTGATCCTGTTGGTGATGAAGTCGTTGGCCCTGCAGGTCCGACAACTGCAACTCGTATGGACAAATTTACTCGCCAAGTCTTAGAACACACAGGTTTGTTCGGTATGATTGGTAAGGCAGATCGTGGTCCTGCAGCAATTGAAGCGATCAAAGATCACAAAGCGACTTACCTCATGGCTGTAGGTGGTGCGGCTTACCTCGTATCTAAAGCAGTACGTGAAGCAGAAGTGGTTGCTTTTGAAGACTTAGGTATGGAAGCAATCTACAAATTCAAAGTTGAAGATATGCCTGTATCTGTTGCGGTAGATGTCAATGGTACATCTATCCACGCGATTGCACCAAAAATCTGGCAAGCTAAAATTGGCAAGATTCCCGTTGTAGATGCTGCAGCAGAATAATATTCCAATTTAGTAATAAGCGAAAAAGCACCCAACATTGGGTGCTTTTTTATGCTTACTGGAAATAAATAAAAGCAATGCATGAGATAAAGATGCAAAACCTTACCACGTTCTCGGATCCCACAATTTAAAGGGTTGGGTTAAGTGCACATCTTCCGCAGGGTCATATTTCTCATGCTTGATTTTTTGTGGCTTTTTACGCAACTTGCCTGTGGTTTGATCTTCCGCGACAAAGTTATAGCTTTCTGTTTTTAGTTGAGTAAATGCAATTTCCTGTTGTGCCGTACTTGCAGGCATGAGCATTAAAGGCCCAGAAACTTCTTTGCGAGTACTTAGGTTTTCTTCATCATACTTAATAAAATACGACTGCCCTGCCTGCACCTGAAAATCCAAATACTTCGGTTTTTGGAAATGTAATGCCCCCAAAGGACGGCTCACACTCAGACGATACGCACCTGGTGCCAGTTCAACCCAGTAATAATGATTGTGTAGTAAACTTGGAATCCGATGTTTGTTGATAAACATACTGGTCGCGACAATTTCCTGTCTGTTCCATTTGGAATCTGGACGATATAAATACACGATGGCAGCATCGGCATGTTGAGCCTGAACAGGTTTAAAATTTTGCCCTAGTTTTTGATTGACCCAACCACCAATGGTCATCATGCCCAAACGGTGTTGTTCTACAAAACCAGGTTTTTGTTCTAAATCTAAAACTTTTAAGGTACTAGGTGGTTGCGTTTGTTGCACCACGTTTTTTTTGCCATGACATCCCAGCAACATTAAACTGGTCACGACCAAGATTGCGACACCACGCATGTCTATCCCTCACTGCGTTTCTTATTTTTGTAAATCACGTTTTTGAAATCACGCTGCAAATTCATTTTGCAATTGTTGTTTTGAATAATGGGCATCCACGCCTAGGTCTAAGATTAACACTGCCTTGATTTTTTTGACAATAAAAAACGTGCCGAAACCTAGCGTTTCGGCACGTTTCAGACGAATAGCGTATTAAGCAGTTTTGCTGTCTAATACTTTTAAGTCAATTTTTTCTGCTGCAGGTTCTTCTGTTTGAGGCTGACGTTCGGTCTGAAATTCAGGTTTAGCACCTTCTTCAATCACCGCTTCAGTCACTACCACTGTGCCAACATCGGTACGGCTTGGCAAGTCGTACATGGTTTCGAGCAAGGCATTTTCCAGAATTGAACGCAAACCACGCGCACCTGTATTACGTTCAAGGGCTTTTTTCGCCACTGCACGTAATGCCGCATCTTCAAAGACTAAATCGACATTTTCCATCTCGAATAAGTATTGATATTGACGGGTTAAGGCATTTTTCGGCTCGGTCAGAATTTGCATCAATGCATCTTCATCTAGCTCGTCTAGCGTTGCAATTACAGGCAAACGACCAATGAACTCTGGAATTAAGCCAAATTTCACCAAATCGGTTGCTTCTACCTGACGAAATAAATCAGACAATTTCTTGCCTTCATCTTTTTTCTTCACGTCTGCCGTAAAACCAATGCCGCCTTTTTCTTGGCGTTGCTGCACAATTTTCTCTAAACCAGAGAATGCGCCACCGCAAATAAACAAGATATTTGAAGTATCAATTTGAATGAATTCTTGCTGCGGATGCTTACGTCCACCTTGAGGCGGAATAGAAGCCACCGTGCCTTCAATCATTTTGAGCAAGGCTTGCTGAACACCTTCACCAGACACATCACGAGTAATTGATGGGTTTTCAGACTTACGCGTGATCTTGTCAATTTCATCAATGTAGATAATGCCTTTTTGTGCTTTTTCTACATCGTAATCGGCTTTTTGCAACAGCTTTTGCACGATGTTTTCGACATCTTCACCCACATAACCCGCTTCGGTTAAAGTCGTGGCATCTGCCATTGCAAAAGGCACATCTAATAGACGTGCTAAGGTCTGTGCAAGTAAGGTTTTACCCGAACCCGTTGGACCTACCAACATGATGTTACTTTTTGAGATTTCGACAGCATCTCCTGCTTTATGCGCCTGATTGCTCACTTTTAGGCGTTTGTAATGGTTATATACTGCAACCGATAAGGTTTTTTTCGCAGTATCTTGACCAATTACATACTGATCAAGCGCAGCACGAATTTCATGTGGTTTTGGCAATGGACGTGTTGCCCAATCACCCGACTCAACTTGTTGACTGGTCTGAACCAAGTCTAAGCATACGTCCACACATTCATTACAGATGTATGCGTCCTCGCCTGCAATCAGCTTCCCGACTTCAGACTGCGTTTTACCGCAAAATGAACAATGTTTTTGTCCCTGAGGATGTTCGGACATAGTCACTCCAATATCTCAATCTTTAAAACTTATGGACGTTTTGTTAAAACTTCATCCACAAGACCGTATTCCTTCGCTGCCTGCGCAGTCATGAAGTTGTCACGGTCGGTATCTCTTGCGACAGTTTCATAGTCCTGACCACTATGTTCTGCCATTAAACGGTTCAAACGCTCTTTAATGAATAGAATTTCACGCGCATGAATTTCAATATCTGATGCCTGACCACGGAAACCACCCAATGGTTGGTGAATCATAACGCGGGCATTCTCAAGACAGTAACGCTTACCTTTTGCGCCTGCATTTAACAGGAATGCACCCATAGATGCTGCTTGTCCCATACAGTAAGTCACGACGTCTGGTTTAATAAATTGCATGGTATCGTAAATTGCCATACCTGCAGTCACAGAACCGCCTGGTGAGTTAATGTATAGGTGAATATCTTTATCCGGGTTTTCTGCTTCTAAAAACAACATCTGCGCCACAATTAAGTTGGCCATATTATCTTCGACTTCACCCGTCAAAAAAATGACACGTTCACGTAAAAGACGTGAATAAATATCAAAAGAACGCTCACCACGAGAGGATTGTTCAACCACCATGGGCACTAAAGCATTTTCAATTGTTGGAACATACATATGGTTATTTATTCCTAAATTCTTGTGACACGACTCATGTTCACAATATGAGGGATAATTGTCTAAATTGCAAAATATTCACAGCTTAAATCGTAGATATTTTGAGTTAAATGTTGTCGATCTGTGAAAAACCCAAAAACTGCGATGCAATAAAAAAGGCGCACAAAGCGCCTTTTTTACCTAAAGCCTATTAGCCTTGTTGACGAGCTTGTTGCTCTTTCAATAAGTCTTCATAGCTTACAGATGTATCAGTCACTTTTGCAGAAGCCAAGATGTGATCTACAACCTGATCTTCTAAAACAACTGCTTCGATTTGTGAACGCTGTTGTTTGTCATTTTTGAAGTATTCAATCACTTCGTTTGGATCTTCATAAGAAGAAGCCATATCTTCGATGTAAGCATCTACACGCGCTTGATCTACTTCAAGTTTAGCATCTGCCAATACTTTGCTGACCAATACGCCTAGTTTTACAGATTTTTCAGCTTGTTCTTTGAACAATTCATCTGGAAGCATGCTTGAGTCAAATGCTTTTGCACCTTGCGCACCAAACTGCTGAGTGAATTGCTGAATCATTTGCTGACGTTGACGGTCAACTTCTTGAGCAACCATCGCTGCTGGAAGTTCAACTTCGTTTGCCGCAACGAGTGCATCAAAAGTTGCACCTTTTACTTGGTTACGTAAACCGTTTTTCACTTCACGTTCCATGTTTTTACGAACGTCAGCTTTTAACTTTTCTACGCCTTCTTCTTCAGAAATACCGAAGATTTGTAGGAATTCAGCATCAATTTCTGGAAGTTTTTGCTTTTCAACCAGCTTCAATGTGATTTTGAATTGTGCTGCTTTACCTGCAAGGTTCGCTGCTTGGTAGTCTTCAGGGAAAGTTACATCAATCACTTTCTCTTCGCCTTTTTTCATGCCCACGATACCATCTTCAAAACCAGGAATCATGCGACCAGAACCAAGTACCAGTTTAAAGTCTTCAGCTTCACCGCCTTCAAACTTCTCGCCATCTACAGTACCTTCAAAGTCAAAAGTCACTTGCATGTCTTTTTTCGCCATGCCTTTGGTTTCAACCCAAGAAGCACGTTGCTTTTGAAGGTTTTCAAGCATTTGTTCAACATCGCTATCATTTACTTCAGAAGACTTGCGTTCAACTTCCAAACCGTCAAATTTCACTTCAACTTCTGGATAAACTTCAACAGTCGCTTCATATACTAAAGCGTCGTCTTTCATTTCAGTTTTTTCGATGTTTGGCATACCCACAGCATTGATTTTTTCTTGTTGGATTGCTTCAAACACGGTGTCACGAATAATGTCGTTGACCACTTCTTGATAAATACCCGCACCGTATTCACGACGAACAACGTTTAGAGGCACTTTACCTGGACGGAAGCCGTTGATCTTCACAGTTTTGGCAGTGCGTTTCAAGCGAGCTTCAAACTGCTCGTTAATACGGCTCGTCGGTACAGATACATTTAAACGACGGGCAACGCCCGAAACCGCTTCAGAAGTTACTTGCATGGCTTCCTCGATATAGTTAGTAATAACAGTTTATAAAAAAGTGCCACATTATATGACAACATTAAAGGATATACAAAATACGTTCTGATCTCGACTGAATTTTTTTAATCGGAGCGCTATTTTCTGTAAATTTTCAACTTTGTGTATATTTCTTGTTGTAAATAAGAATCCTTATCATTATTATTAGCCAACTCCTTCATGAATGATTCTAATTACCATATAGGTCTAAATTAGGATCATTGATTCATATTAGAGATATAATTTTATGGCTAAGTTCAACCTACACCCGCTGTGTCTTGCATTACTTGGGGCAACCTCTACTGCTGTTTTCGCAAATACCTCTACCGATGCGACTTCAACCCACCAACTTTCCACAATTGTGGTTTCAGCGGCAGGGTTTGAACAAGAACTAAAAAATGCCCCTGCTTCTATTAGTGTGGTCACCAAAGAAGATATTGAAAAGAAAAATGCCACTAGCATTGCTGACTTACTGGCTGATGTCCCTGGAGTCGATATTCGTAACGGCGTAGGTAAAACCTCAAACTTAAATATCGGTTTGCGTGGTATGGGGCAAGAGTACACGCTGATTCTGATTGATGGACGTCGTCAAACCACATCTTCAGATGTCACTCCGAATGGTTTTGGTGAAACATCAAATGGATTTTTGCCACCACTTGCTTCAATTGAACGCATTGAAGTAATTCGTGGCCCTATGGCAACGCGCTATGGCTCAGAGGCAATGGGCGGTGTGATCAATATCATTACCAAAAAAGTGTCAGATGAATGGAATGGTAATGTCACTATCAGCGGTAATGTAATGGAAAACAATGCCGAAGCCGACTCATGGAAAACCAATTTTGTTGTCAATGGCCCACTGATCAATGAACGTTTAGGCTTACAACTACGTGGTAGCTATTTAGACCGTCAGCGTTCAGAACGCATTCAGGGCTCAACAGGTCGTGACCCACGCCCAAGTACAGCAGACAATTACGATGTTGGTGCTAAACTCGACTTTAAACTGGATGATCAAAATTCATTTTGGATAGATGGTTTTCATTCTAGCCAGCAATATAAAAATGAAGATAACCGTTTAGGGACTTTAGATACCGCAACCAAAGCATCAGGTTATAAAGATGAATTAGAATTCAACCGTACTCAAATTTCTTTGGGACATGAAGGTAATTACGATTTTGGGATTTGGAAAAGCTATGTTAGCCATTCAGACACTGAAACTAAAGGTCGTACTCTACCAACCGATGCTTTTGACAAAACTGCGCAGCAGAACAATCCACTCATTGGCAGTGACCGTACTTTAGAAAATACCGATCTGGTTGCAGATAGCCATCTAATTTCCACCTTTGGTGCGCACAAAGTTACAGTCGGTGCAGAATATAAAAAGCTCACCATTCGTGACAATATTGCTCAACATAAAAGCGGCAAAGATGAATTTGAGAAAGACTCTTGGGCAATCTATGCCGAAGATGAGTGGAGCTTACTCGACAATTTGACCTTCACGTTTGGTACACGCTATGAAGACCACTCTGGTTTTGGTGGCGAGTTTAGTCCACGTGCTTATTTAGTCTGGAATACCAATGATATTTTAACCATTAAGGGTGGTGTCAGCACAGGTTATAAAGCACCTTCGCCTAAGGCACTCTACGATGGTTTAATCAATATGAGTGGTCAGGGTTCGACCTATGTATTTGGTAACTCTGCTTTAAAACCAGAAACATCAACCAATTACGAACTTGGTTTTAATTTACAGCCTAATGATCAGCTGAATTTTACCGCCACAGGCTTTTACAGCCAAATTGAAGATGCTATTGTTTCCCAAGACATCTCTAATTTAGCGATTTGCCCTGTAGATGATTGCTCTAGAAGTGTAAATGCCAACGAAGCCAAAATCTATGGTGCTGAAGCTTCTTTGCAGTACAGCATTATTCCTGAATGGAATGTTAAAGCGGCCTATACCTACACCAAAAGTGAAATTACAGATGGTAAAGATGAAGGATTAAATTATAACAATAATCCACGCAATGCCTTTAACCTAACCTCGACTTGGCACATTAATCCGAACGTTGATATATGGTTACAGCATGAATATAAATCAGAGCGTACTCGTTTTAGTTCTAAACCTACAGGTGGTAATAACCTAATTATTTATAATATGTATGGAGATAAATTAGCTGGCTATAACTTGTTTAATTTAGGTGCAAGTTACTCACCGACAGACAAGATACGCTTCAATATGGCTGTGAACAATCTTCTAGATAAAGACTTCACTGAACATAAAACAAATGGCAATGTTACTGGCTACAAGTACCTTAGCTTAGGTTCAAGCATACAAGGTACTTACATTTCAGGTCGCAACTACTGGCTTTCTGTTTCTTATGACTTCTAAGCCTTAAATTTCTTTTTTCAACCCTGCTTCGGCAGGGTTTTCTACCTTTTCTCACTCCTTTTTTTACTGTTGTATCGTTTTTTTAAATAAAAATATTGATAATGATTATTATTTTCAAATAAAAACCACACAAACCCACCCCTCACACATTGAGATTGATAATGATTCTCAATACAATTAGCAACACTTGTTATAGACGTCATAACAATAACTTCACACTTTATTCACATTTTGAGCTTGAACCAACGAATAAAGCTTGACCTCGTGTTGGTACATACTTAGGGAAATCGCATAAATGGCACAGATCAAAAGTCGCAAACACAACCGCTCTGCGCAACTGATGGCTTTAGCCGCCTCTCTTCCACTACTTGCTCATGCAGCAAACCCTGAAGATGACGTCACCCAGCTTCCCACTATTACCGTTAAATCTGAAGCTGAAAGCAAATACAAGGCAGATAACTTAAGTTCCGCAAAACACACTCAGCCGTTGTTAGATACCCCACAAACAATTTCTGTGATTAAAAAAGAAATTCTACAAGAACAAGGCGCAACGTCATTGGTTGAAGCCTTACGCAATACACCAGGCATTACTCTACAATTGGGAGAAAATGGCAATACTAGTGCTGGCGATGCCTTTCAAATGCGTGGTTTTTCCACCCAAACATCGACCTATGTTGATGGTGTCCGAGATTTAGGCGCAATCAGCCGTGATGTATTTAACATTGATCAAATTGAAGTTGTCAAAGGCCCATCGGGTTCAGAAGCGGGTCGTGGTGCAGCATCGGGTTATATCAATTTGGTCAGCAAATTACCGCAAAGTGAAAGCAGTCAGGAAATTTCTGCAACTTACAACACAGCACAACATACAAGACTTTCTGCAGATATTAACCAGGCTATCAATCCAAATACCGCCTTTCGCCTGAATGTGATGGGTCAAGAAGGCGGCATAGAAGGACGCGACTATATTGAAAACAATAGTTATGCCATCGCCCCTTCTATTGCCTTTGGATTAAATACTGCCACACGCCTGTATTTATATTCTCAACACATCAGACAACGCAATATTCCAGATGGTGGCATTCCAACTGTGGGCATGCAAGGCTTTTACAATACCGATTCACTGTTAGCCACTGCGCCTAAAGTCAATCGGGAGAATTTTTATGGCCATGTCAATGACTATGAAGATGTCGATGCTGATATGTTCACCGCAAAAATTGAAAGTGATTTAACCGATCAACTCAAACTGACCAATATCACCCGTGTAGCGAAAACCCACATGAATCGGGTTTTAACAGGCATCAATACAGGTGCAAATGGTCTTCGAACCAATGGTTCATCAAACCCTGCCGAATGGGAAGTGAACCGCTCCCGCCAAGGCGTCGATCAAGAAAATAAAATTCTGGCCAATCAAAGCACTTTAAACTGGAGTGTCAAAACGGGGGCAGTACAGCATGATGTTGTTGCAGGCATGGAGTTTTTAAAAGAACAGCAATCTAGCAAACTCATGGCAACTCAGCTGCCTGGCGAAGCCACTGCCGATACACCGTGGGCCAATCTTTATCACCCAGACCGCAATCAAGCCATGCCAGCGCTTATTTATAATGGCGGTTATACCGATGGTGAAACCCAAACGGCAGCCGCATATTTATTTGATACTCTAAAATTTGGGGAGCGTTTTCAACTGAATGGTGGCGTACGGGTCGATTATTATGAAACAGATTATCAAGGGCTTACTCTGCCACGTGGGGGAAATGCTTTGGTGGCCACAGATCTGAGCACCCACGATACGCTGTTCAGTTGGAAACTTGGCGCTGTGTATAAGCCTACGTTAAATAGCAGCATTTACGCTGCGTATGCAAAATCACTAACGCCACCCGGCAGCACCAACTTTACCCTGTCTGAATCAGGCAATGACGCGATCAATGCGCAGCCTCAAGAAACTCATCATTATGAAGTAGGCAGCAAATGGGAGTTACTCCAAGGCAAGCTGGCTCTGGCTGCTGCAGCGTATCGTACAGAAAATGAAAACCAATCAACCATAGATCCAATTTCTCAGCTTGCAGTACAAGAAGGTAAAAAGCGAGTCGATGGCGTTGAGCTGAGTGCCGTTGGTCAAATGACCGATAACTGGAATTTGTCTGCAGGCGTTGCGCACATGAAAGTGAAACAACTCAATCAACGTTCAACGAGTGCCACAACCGTATCAGAACGTTGGTCGCCTGAATGGACTGCAAGTTTATGGTCAACCTACGACTGGGCGGGCTTTAAATTAGGTTTGGGCGCGCGTTATGTCGATGAACAAAAACGTGTTGTGACTGACAGCAACGCACCAGCCAACATGCCAAATATTCCAGGCTATGTCGTGTTTGATGCATTGGCAGGCTACAACTTCAACAAAAATGCCTCGTTAAATTTAAACCTTTATAACCTTGCCGATAAAGAATACATCAGCACACTAAACAATGGTGGTGGTCGCGTCGTTCTTGGGCAGCCACGCTCGGCAGCAATCAGCTTAAACTACAAGTTCTAAGTTATAGCAAATCTGTAGTAGCCCGCTTAAAACAGGCTACAGATTTAGATTCGAGCGATAGATTATTTTTCATACCATCTATTGCTCGAACTTTGCATGCTGAACAACGGTGTAGAATGTTCAGCAGTTTGAATTCAAACTTTTTCAGGAAGAATCGGTATGATGCTTCACATTCCAGAAGTCCTCAGCAAAGTGCAAGTCCAACGAATTCGTGCTGAATTGGACACCGCATCTGCATGGCAAAATGGTCAACTCAGTGCAGGTGCACAAGCACAGAAAATTAAACAGAATTTGCAGTTTGACCTGCAACATCCGAGCTATGCAACACTGTCACAAGACATCCTCAGCGCACTGAAACAACAGACTTTATTACAGTCGTTCGCGCTCCCTTTGCATATCCTCCAGCCGATGTTCAATTGTTATCAAAACACAGCAGCCTATGGCAATCATGTTGATAATGCCGTGCAATATTGCGCACAGGTACAACGTCCGATTCGCACGGATGTGTCCATGACCCTGTTTTTAAGTGAGCCTGAAGAATATCAGGGCGGTGAACTGATTATTGAAGACAATTACGGTAGTCATGAAGTCAAACTCAGTGCAGGTGATGCCATCGTGTACCCTGCTACCAGTTTACATCGGGTCGAACCTGTCACCGCAGGTCAAAGAATTGCAGCGTTTACATGGTGTCAAAGTATGGTTAAAGATGACTGGCAACGCAGTATGCTGTTCAATTTAGATATGACTATTTTGCAATTGCGTCAACAACTTGGAGATACAGCAGAAGTATTGGCACTGACTGCACATTATCACAATCTGATTCGTCAATGGAGTCAGTTATGAATACCACGCCATTGGCAGCTTTGAATCACATCCCGCCACATTTACACACCATTGCCGACTATCAAAAACAGGCTCAATTACATTTAGATGCAGCCACTTGGGCCAATTTAGAAGGCGCTGCAGGCGATGAATATAGTCTGAACAACAATTTACGTGCGTTTGCCGATATTCAATTATTGCCCCGTCATTTAAATACTTTTGCAGGGGCAAATACGCAAATTCAGCTCTTGGGCGAACAGTATCCACACCCAATTTTTTTAGCGCCCGTGGCTTACCAACAACTGTTTCATCCACAGGGGGAAATTGCTACAGCGCAAGCGGCAGCCGCCCTACAAGCCCCCATGATTCTCAGTCATTTAAGTACCACTTCAATGAGCACACTGAATCAGGTTTCGGGCGCGGCAAAATGGTTTCAACTGTATTGGCAAGGCAGTCGTAAAGCTGCTTTGGATTTGATTTTTCAAGCGCAACACTATGCCTATCAAGCCATTGTACTCACGGTTGATGCACCGCACATGGGCATTCGAGATCGGGAACGTCGCGCTGCTTTTCAATTGCCTGCACATATTCGGGCGGTATATCAATCATCTGTAAATACCACTCCGCTTAAGGAAAATCAGCACCCTCTTTTTGATGGATTGATGCAGCAGGCTGCCACATGGGAAGATATTGCTTGGTTGCTACAACACAGTCCACTGCCTATTTTACTCAAAGGTATTTTACATCCTGCCGATGCGCAGCAGGCATATCAGTACGGAGCACACGGTATTATTGTGTCTAATCATGGTGGCCGAATTTTAGATACCGCGGTCAGCCCAATTCAAATTTTAGGCACGATGCGAAAAATTTTATCGCACGATTTCCCAATTTTATTAGACAGTGGGATTCGTCGTGGCACAGATATTTTTAAAGCACTGGCCTTGGGAGCAAGTGCGGTTTTGGTCGGTCGTCCATATATTTATGGCTTGGCAGTTGCAGGCGCGCTAGGGGCAGCGCATAGCATTAAACTGTTAAAGGAAGAATTTGAAGTCACAATGGCACTTATGGGAACAAGCTGCATCAAACAAATCAACAGCAGCTATATTTATCACCAAAATAGCTAATATCAGAAAAATATTTCACAACACATGCCGTATCTGTAAAAAACAGGGAATTATTACCCTTGCAGATCGATTAACATACAGATATTGGTTTACAAGTGCCATGATTCTACTTTTAGCGATAGCCTCCTGAAAACAGCTTGTAAATTGATAGAATAGACACAATCTATATTTATAGTAAGTTGCCGTTATCCACGCGATGCAACCGCTACTATTCAAGGAGTTTTCACATGATGTTGGCAGATCCAAGCAAAAAATACCGTCGTATGTACCAGCGTGTCGATTTACCAGACCGCCAATGGCCGAATAACGAAATTACCAAAGCGCCAATTTGGATGAGTACCGACCTACGTGACGGTAACCAAGCGATCTTTGAGCCAATGAACATCGAACAAAAATTCAAAATGTTCCAAATGCTTGTGAAAATTGGTTTTAAACACATCGAAATTGGTTTCCCATCGGCATCTCAAGTTGACTTCGATTTCACCCGTAAATTGATTGAAGAAGGTCATATTCCAGATGACGTGTATATTGAAGTCTTGGTACAGGCGCGTGACCACTTAATTCAACGTACTTTTGAATCTTTACAAGGTGCTAAACGTGCGATTGTGCATATTTATAATGCCAACTCACCAACCTTCCGTAACAAAGTCTTGAATGTTGATGTTGAAGGTGCCAAACAATTGGCAATCAATGCAGCAAGCAAAGTAAAAGAATACGCAGCGAAGCAACCTGAAACAGAATGGGTATTCCAGTACAGCCCAGAATGTTTTACTGCAACTGAGTTGGAAGTGGCTAAAGATGTTTGTGATGCCGTGACTGAAATTTGGGAAGCATCGCCAACCAATAAAGTAATTTTAAACTTGCCTGCAACGGTAGAAGTGTCTACACCAAACGTGTATGCCGACCAAGTGGAATGGATGCACCGCAACATTGCGCGTCGTGATGGCGTGATCATTTCAGTACACTGTCACAATGACCGTGGTTGTGGTATTGCCGCATCTGAATTGGCAATCATGGCAGGTGCAGACCGTGTAGAAGGCTGTGTATTTGGTAATGGTGAACGTACCGGTAACGTAGACGTTGCTGCAATTGCCTTGAACATGTACACCCAAGGTGTTGCACCAGAATTGGATTTCTCGAACATCAACGAAATTATTGCCACAGTTGAAGAATGCACAGGTTTGCCAGTGCATCCACGTCATCCGTATGCAGGTGATTTGGTGTTTACTGCATTCTCTGGTTCACACCAAGATGCGATTAAGAAAGGTTTTGAATTCCAGAAAAACGAAGAAATTTGGGATATGCCTTACTTGCCAATCGACCCGAAAGACTTAGGTCGTGACTATGATGCGGTGATTCGTGTCAACTCACAATCGGGTAAAGGCGGGATAGCTTACTTGTTAGAATCGAACTACAACGTGACTTTACCACGTCGTTTACAAATCGAATTCTCGCAAATTGTGCAACAACGTACCGATGAGCAAGGCACAGAAATTAGCGCAAGTGAAATCTGGAACTTGTTTAAAGACACTTACGTTGCAGTAAAAGATGCGCACTATGCGACGCAAAACTACAAATTGTCTGATGAAAATGGCAATCAAGTCATTGAGTTAGATGTGGTCGTGAACGGCGAAACACAACGCTTACGCGGCGAAGGCAATGGCCCAATTTCAGCAATTTTGAATGCACTTCAATTGCCAATTGATGTCTTGAACTATGAAGAACGTAGCATTAGCTCAGGCGCACACGCAAAAGCGTTGGCATTAATTGAGTTGCAAGTCAAAGGCACAGGTAAATCTGCCTTTGGTGCAGGGGTACATGACAACATCGTGACCTCATCTATTGATGCGATTATTGCCTGTACCAACCGCTTGATTGAACAAGATGTGTTAAGCACAGATCAAGTGGTTGCAGCGGCAGTGTAATCTTGCGCTAACATGTAAAAGCATTTTGAAAAGGATACCCCAAGTGGTATCCTTTTATTTATTCATCCTCAGGATTTAAGGCGAATTATTCCCGTGTCTTTTCCAGCTGACTCAGTAGGTATTGTTGTTCCAGAAAAATTCCAATTTGAAGAACCTTTAGAACTCGAATGCGGTCGTGTTCTGCCCCGCTTTGAACTCATGGTCGAAACTTATGGCACGCTAAATGCCGATAAATCCAATGCGATTCTGATCTGTCATGCACTATCAGGGCATCATCACGCTGCAGGTTATCATCATGCCGACGATAAAAAAGCAGGCTGGTGGGATGCCTGTATTGGCCCTGGAAAAGCCATTGATACCAGTCGTTTCTTTGTGGTGGCGCTAAACAATATTGGCGGCTGTAACGGTTCTACTGGCCCCACATCGCCTAACCCTGAAAATGACAACCGTCCTTATGGCCCAGACTTCCCGTTAGTTACGGTGCGAGATTGGGTAAAAACCCAAGCCATGCTGTCTGATCGTTTAGGCATTGAGGTCTGGTATTCGATTATTGGCGGCTCTTTGGGTGGTATGCAGGCCTTGCAGTGGTCGGTAGATTATCCTGACCGTCTGAAAAAATGCGTGATTATTGCCAGTGCACCAAAACTGTCTGCACAAAATATTGCCTTTAACGAAGTCGCACGTCAGTCCATTTTATCTGACCCAGATTTTCATCATGGGCGTTATTTGGAACATGACAGCTATCCAAAACGTGGATTGATTTTGGCACGCATGGTCGGACACATCACCTATTTGTCTGAAGAAGCCATGAAACAGAAATTTGGTCGTGACTTAAAATCTGGCAAGTTTATGTATGGTTTTGATGTCGAATTTCAGGTCGAAAGCTATTTGCGCTATCAGGGCGAACAATTTAGCCGTAATTTTGATGCCAATACCTATTTAATTATGACCAAGGCACTGGATTATTTCGATCCTGCACGTGAATACGAGCAATCCTTACAAAAAGCCATGGCGAATACAAAATGCAAGTTTTTAGTGGTGTCTTTTACCACCGACTGGCGCTTTAGCCCTGAGCGTTCGCAGGAAATTGTGGATGCGCTAATTAGCAATCATAAACCTGTCAGCTATTTAGATATTGATGCCGAACAAGGACACGACTCGTTCTTGTTCCCAATTCCACTGTACGTGAAAGCCATGCGTGCATTCTTGGGCGGAACAGAACATCTTCAAGCAACCCCACAGGAGGCCGTGTAATGCGTCTTGATCAGCAACTTGCCGAAAAGTGGATTAAACCCAATTCTAAAGTACTCGATTTGGGTTGTGGCGATGGTGAACTGTTGGCACACATGAGCAAACAGCATAATATTCGTGCATACGGATTAGAAATTGATCAAGAAAAGATTGCAATTGCGATCAGTCGCGGGTTAAATATCATCCAACAAGACTTGAATTTGGGGCTTAGCCGTTTTGCCGACCAGTCTTTTGACTATGTGGTCATGGCACAAGCCTTGCAAGCAGTAGATGCACCTGACGTATTATTAAGAGATATGGTACGTGTGGGTAAACAGGCGATTATTACCTTTCCAAACTTTGCGCATTGGAAGACTCGTTCTTTTCTTGCCTTAAAAGGAAAAATGCCTGTTTCAGATGCATTACCTTATATGTGGTACAACACCCCAAATATTCATTTATGTACGTTTCGTGATTTTGAGGCACTTTGTGCTGAAAATAATATTCGCATCATTAACCGACTTGCCGTGAATGGGAATCAACAAGATAGTTTACTCAGTAAGCATCTGCCTAATTTGTTTGGTGAAGTCGCAATTTATCGAGTGAGCGCTCTATGAAAAAACTATTATTAAGCACCACGCTATTGGTTGGACTGTTGAGCATTCAAGCCCATGCAGATTATGTTTCACCGTCATCTTCTGTAGCGAGCCAAGCGGCTCAATATTCAACCATGGATATTAATGGCTTGATTAAGGCAGCTAAAGCAGGTCAGGCAGGCGCACAATTTTACTTAGCGACAAAATATCAACAAGGTAAAGACGTTCAACAAGACAGCCGTCAAGCGTTTGCTTGGTACAAAGCTGCGGCAGATCAAGGTTTATCGGCTGCGCAATTAAATGTAGGTCGTATGTTGGCAGATGGTATTGGCACGAAAAAAGACGAAGTCTTAGCACGTCAATATTTTGAAAAGGCGGCTAGCCGTGGTGATAACCGTGCCAGCTTTAACCTTGCCATGATGGAAGAACAAAAGAAAAACTATATGGGTGCGTATCAGTGGTATGAGTTATCTACCCGTGATGGCATGCTCGACAATAAAGTAATTTCTTTGTCTGAAGGTAAGAAAACCGCTTTGGCAGCTAACTTAACTCAAGAACAAATTCGTCAAGCACGTGACCGCGCAGACCAATGGATTCAAGCGCAATAAATTTAACTACGTTTGAAGTGATCTCAAAGCACCTTCGGGTGCTTTTTGTTTTATCCGAAATAAACTGCCTGCATGGCCTGTAGCAGTTCAGGACTGAATTCTTCTAGTGCAGCAGAACCTAATACCGCATCTATACCACAATGCGGACAAATTGCGGTTTGCTCATCATCACACCAATCTTCAATTTCGCTATAAGCAAAAGTTTCCAGACAGTAAAAACAGCCAGAACGCTCACTTTGCTGCAATAATGTACGGTGCTGACTCGAATAACGGTAGATCTCTGAAATTTTGCTCATCATGATTCCCCTATTTTTTTATATCTCAGCATAATTGGTATGTATTAAAACAAATCTATCTAAGATTAAACTTTTAAGTCTGCAAAATCCGTTAAAATATCCAAGATTATTTTGAATTAAGATCTGAATTATGGCTGCAACTGATTGGCGTGCTCAAGGTACTTTGGTTTTAGCAAGCAATAACAAGGGAAAAATTGCAGAATTTGAAACCCTGTTTGCGCAATTAGACTTGCCTGTGCAAGTGATTCCGCAAGGTCAACTAAATATTGAAGATGCTGTTGAAGATGGTTTGAGCTTTGTTGAAAATGCCATTTTAAAAGCACGCCATGCCGCAAAAATTTCAGGAAAGCCTGCCATTGCAGATGACTCTGGTTTATGTGTGCCTATTTTAGGCGGCGCACCGGGGATTTATTCTGCACGTTTTGCAGGCGAACATGGCAATGATGCAGCCAACAATGAAAAACTTTTGAATAAACTCAAACCACTACGTCAAGACGGCGCAGCAATTGAAGGTATGTTTGTTTGTGTTTTGGCTTTGGTTGAACATGCCGATGATCCATTACCACAAATTTTCCAAGGTATTTGGAAAGGCGAGATTTTAGCAGAAGCTCGTGGTGAAAATGGTTTTGGCTATGACCCGCTCTTTTGGTTGCCTGAATTGGGAGTGTCGAGCGCAGAAATGTCGAAAGCAGAAAAGAATAAAATCAGTCACCGTGGTCAAGCGATGCAACTGTTTAAAGCAAGTTTACAAGCTTAGATTTAACAGATGTGATTGATCTTACAGCCCGTTTTCAAACACGGGCTGTTTTATTTTCAAGCTTTACAAATCAGGTCAAACATCCCTTGTCGTCAAATCGCAACACATTCGTCACCGCATTGTCATACAGACCTGTTGAGATAGGCTCAACTATTGAGAGGTCTAAATCATGGCAGGATTATCTATTTGGCACGTGCTGATTTTTGCAATTGTGGTCATTTTATTATTTGGTACATCTAAGCTTAAAAACTTAGGTAAAGATGTAGGTGGCGCGGTCAAAGATTTTAAAAAATCAATAAAAGATGATGAGGCAGAAGCGGCGCAACTGAAAGAACCTCGTACGATTGAACATCAAGCCAATAGCAGTGATGTAAATTCGACTGTAAAGCATTAAGGCTGAGGGTTTGAGATTATGCTCAATATTGGAATGACGGAACTGCTGATTTTCGGCATCATTGCATTATTGGTGCTGGGTCCTGAAAAACTCCCTGAAGCAGCGCGTTTTGTCGGCAAGTGGTACGCTAAAATTAAACGTATGGTCAGTAATGTTCAAAATGACATTGACCGCGAATTGCGTTTATCTGAATTACGCGAGCAAATGCAGCAAGAAATGGCGCGTATTCAGGAACTTGAAGCAAAGATGCAAGCACAAATGCATGAAATGCAGCAAGAAAAAATATTTGAAGATATAACTGCAAAAAGCACACATTCCCCGCATGCCGTATCAAAAAATACCTTACAACAGCATCATTACACCTTGGTTTTAAATAATGAAAAAACCTCTGCGGTGTTACTCCCTAAAACTAAAATGACATCACATTCAAATTTATCTGCGCTACAACATACTACAGCGCCCTATACTGAAATGAAGGTTGCAGTATGAGCCAATCAAACGCTTCTGAGCTTTCGCATTTGCCTGTGAAGGCAGAGCAAGCCGCATTAGAAGAAATGCCAATTACCAAGCACTTGATGGTGCTGCGTAATCATCTTTTTAAAATTGTAGGGCTTATTCTTGCCTTATTCTTCTGTTTATTGCCCTTTGCCAATAAAACTTATCAAGTATTGTCGGAACCATTACGTGCACAGTTGCCACATACATCAACCATGATTGCGACTGATGTTACCGCAACCTTTATGGCGCCGTTTAAACTAAACTTTTTTGTCGCGCTGTTCATTGCGATGCCATTTATTTTGTATCAGATTTGGGCATTCGTAAAACCAGCGTTATATGAAAAAGAAAAAAGTTTGGCGCTGCCTTTGCTGATCGGCAGTATTTGCTTGTTCTATATCGGAATTAGCTTTGCTTACTTTGTCGCCTTGCCATCCATTCTGCACTTTTTCATTAGCGTTTCCCCTGAAACAGTCGCCCCGATGACCGACATTAATAGCTATCTTACGTTTTGTTTGAAGCTGTTTTTGGTTTTTGGTTTTACCTTTGAGATTCCAATTGTCACACTTTTGCTGATTATGATTGGTGTCGTGTCTACGCAAACTTTGGTTGAAAAACGTCGCTTTATTATTGTTGGCTGTTTTTTTGTGGCCATGTTTGTCACACCGCCAGACGCTTTATCGATGATCATGCTTGCCATTCCGATGTGGATGCTGTTTGAAATTGGTTTGTTTTTTGGCAAATTAATTGAGAAGCGCCGAGTCAGTCACAGCTAATCTAAAATATTGAATTTTAAAAAGAAGCACATAGTTGCTTCTTTTTTTGTGCGTGTAGATCACAACTGAACGGATTTAATCAGTTTGACACATAAGCTTAACCCGCATGTCATGTTTAGCCACTAATTTACATATAACTTTCAAACGACTAAGCAATTTGCTAGGAAAAAAAATGACTGATTTTATGCCTTACAATGAAGATCAAGAGTTAGATAATAACACTTCAGACAATACGCACTTTCGTGACATTCTAGAACAACGCATGAGCCGTCGCAGTTTAATTAAAAAAACTGCAAGCGGTGCAGCAGCTTTAGCTTTAGCTTCTTCTTTATCTGCATGTAGTGATGATGATGAAGATACAAATGTAACACCACCAACAAGTAAAGAAGAACCCAATACCAAGCCTGAAACATTAACATTTAAAGCTGTAGATAAAAATTTAAATGATATTGTTACTGTTCCTGAAGGTTACCAAGCAACTGTATTATATGCTTTAGGTGACTCAATCAATCCTTCTTATAGCAATTGGAATGCAGATGCAGATGTTCCATCTGGCCCAAGTTTCCAATTCCGCTCTGGTGACTGTCACGATGGCATGAGCTATTTTGGCTTAAGTACTAAAACTGGTCGTTATGATGAAAATGCATCAGATCATGGCTTATTGGTTTTGAACCACGAATATATCAACCAAACCTTCTTACATCCAAAAGGCGCAACTAAAAAGGATGGACGTCGCCCAGAAGATGAAGTGATTCGTGAAGTAAATGCACACGGTGTTTCAGTCGTTCATATTAAGAAAAATGCTGAAACTCAAGCTGTAGAGATTGTGAAGTCATCACCATTTAACCGTCGTATTACAGCTTCGACTGTCATGGATTTTGCAGGGCCTGTAGCTGGTTCTCCATTACTGCACACAGCATTCTCTCCCGCTGGTCGTCAAACTCGAGGCACACAAAATAACTGTGGTAATGGTTATACACCATGGGGCACTTATTTAACTGCTGAAGAAAATTTTATTGGTTATTTCCAACGCTCAGGTACAGACCAATACTCAGCCCGTAGTGAAGCTGAAAAAATAGCACTTAAACGCTATGGCTTAGGCTTAGAGATCTCTTATCAAACTGAAAAAAATGCAGACGGTAGTGTTAAACGTGATGCGAAAAACAACATCATTTATATTTTAGATGCTGATAGTAAAAAAATTCCAGAACGCGATGAGCAAGATCGCATCGTGTATTTGAATAAATCTTCACGCTATGGTTGGGAAACAGCAGAAGCTGGTTTTGAATCTCAAGACATGTATGATCGTTGGGCTGCTAACGTAACCAAAGAGTCTGCAACTCAAGACTATCGTAATGCGCCAAATACATTTGGCTGGATTGTAGAAATTGATCCATTCGATAGCCGCTCAAACCCAGTAAAACGTACTGCATTAGGTCGTTTTGCTCACGAAGACTGTCGCGCCAGCCGCGCAATTGAAGGGCAAAAATTTGCATTCTATATGGGCGATGACTCGCGCGGTGAGTACATCTACAAATTTGTATCAGATGCAACATGGGATCCTAAAGATGTGAATGGTGGTTATCGAGCTGGCGACAAATATATGAATTCAGGGAAATTCTATGTCGCTAAATTTAATGCATCAGGCACAGGAGAGTGGATTGAACTGGCTTATGGTAAAAATGGCTTAACCGAAACAAACGCTATTTACCCATTTAGCTCACAAGCGGATGTCCTTACTTTTGCTCGTCTTGCAGCAGATGCTGTAGGAGCTACAAAAATGGATCGTCCAGAATGGGTTGCTGTAAACCCTGAAAATGGTGAAGTGTACGTGACTTTAACCAATAACTCGAACCGTGGTTCAAGCTATGCAACAGATCCTGCAAACCCACGTAACTACACCGATCCTGAAGGTGGTAAAGGTAACGTCAATGGTCATATTATCCGCTTTAAAGAAGAGAATACTGCAGCAACATCATTTGAATGGGATATCTATCTATTTGGTGCTGAAGCAAGTATGGATCCGACAATTAACCTTTCTAATTTAAGCGATGCAAACGACTTCTCAAGTCCAGATGGTATGTGGTTTGACCCACGTGGTGTTCTTTGGATTCAAACAGATGATGGCGCATATACAGATGTTACAAACTGTATGATGTTAGCAGCACTACCTGGTCAAGTTGGTGATGGAGGTGTTGTAAAAACTGTTGGTGATCAAAGTACAATTGCTGGTGCTCAAGTCACCGATAAAAACTTACGTCGCTTCCTTGTTGGGCCAAAAGAATGTGAAATTACAGGTGTAACCATGACACCTGACTACAAAGCAATCTTTATTAACGTTCAGCACCCAGGTGAAGATTCAAAGAGTTTTGATGCGCCAAGCAGCCATTGGCCTGCAACACAAACTGACATGAACAATAAAACTGCACGTCCTCGTTCAGCAACGGTTGTCATCACCCGTAAAGACGGCAAAGCAATTGCTGGATAACATCCATAAATTAAAAATGCCGACACCTCGTCGGCATTTTTTATGCCTCAATGTTCAACTGTTGCTGCACAATATTTCCTTTTTGCTCACCATATTGTGTTTTTTCCAACCATATAAATTGCTGCGCCTGCATACGTAAAAAATTGGAGCAACGTGTACCGTACAGTGGACTTTGAATAAAAGTCGATGACAACAACGCTTCCATCTCCAATGAAATCCCTGTTTGCGGTAACAGTTCAAATGCAACCTTGCGTTCATCTTGTAAAATATCCCACGCCGCAGCATTTAGCTCTGCCGTTGCAAGATCAGGCAATTGCAGCATCGGTAAAAACTCCTGCGTAAAGCGTTTGCGTAAGCGTGCAGTTTTCTCCCAAGGGTCACTCATCAATCCATTCGACACCACATAAACGCCTTTAGCTAAAACCTGCGGCGCTTCTCCACGGTTACTCATGTACACCGCTTGAGTGGTATCGCCCACAAATAAATTAAAACCTGCATATTCACATTGCTGTTTTTCTAAGGCTTGCGCAAAACGGATAGGTGTTTGCTCAGATTCTAAAAAAGCCTGAATAATATGCCCGCGTGAGGTTGGATATTCACGAACATCATTCGCATCACGATAATTGGTAATCACTGCCCAACGACCCGACTGAGTAATGCCCATCCACGTACCGCCCGATTCTAAATCTTGCCCTGCAACAATTGGACTATCAGACCATGCTGCCAGTGCTGCTGTCGGACGCCGATAGAACTCATCTCGATTTGAAATCAAACACAGTGGTGTGTCTGTCAAGACCTGCCAAGCCAATGCCACAATACACATAATTTAAACTCTTGATCTTTACACATTGAATGTACAACATTTTTCATCACATTCAGCTAAAATCTGTGCAAAACAGAATCACAAGGAACAGGAATGCTCACCTATCCAAATATTGACCCCGTTGCTATTTCGCTCGGGCCTTTACAAGTCCATTGGTATGGCTTGATGTATTTACTGGCATTTTTATTTGCATGGGGTTTGGCAACTTACCGTGCCAAACAACGTGGCTGGACACCAGACATGGTTTCCGACCTGATCTTTTACGGCGCTTTGGGCGTGGTGATTGGTGGACGTGTCGGTTATGTGTTTTTCTACGGCTTTGAACAATTTTTGGAAAATCCACTGTGGTTATTCCAAGTCTGGACAGGCGGCATGAGTTTCCATGGCGGCTTTCTGGGCGTGATTTTAGCCATGCTGTTCTGGTGTAAAAAATACAAAATGACGTGGTTTCAAACTTTGGATTTTATTGCCCCATGTGTACCTACAGGTCTAATGTTTGGTCGTATTGGTAATTTTATTGGTGGTGAATTATATGGTCGCCCTGTGACCGATCCAAATTTTGCTTTGGGGATGATTTTCCCGACCGATCCTTTACAATTGGTACGTCATCCATCGCAATTGTATCAAGCCTTATGTGAAGGTCTAATCCTGTTTATTGTACTGTGGTGGTTTAGTTCAAAGCCACGTCCACGCATGGCAGTGTCTGCCCTATTCCTGATTGGTTATGGTTTGGCGCGCTTTGTTGTCGAATTTTTCCGCGAACCCGATCATGGTCAGCTCTTTATTGCATGGATGAGTAAGGGACAATTCCTGAGCTTGCCAATGATTTTGGTCGGTTTCTGGATGATGTGGTATGCCTATCAAAAGAAAATTTATGATTGGGGGCCGCAAAAAAACAGCTAAGCTACTACCCATTTAAATGCAGGTTTCATCCATTCAGGCGAAGTCAATCTTCGCCTTTTTTATGCTACAGTGCTATCTATTACTTACACTTTTCAGACATCAATATCTCACATGCTTGAATTTTGGTTTAACCCACAGGTTGCGGTCACAAAGAAAATTGCCCTGCTGATGCTGATCGCGCTGGTCACTGCAGCGGTATACTTCTTAGAACCCTTAAAGCTCGATGCGATTTTAATGTTTCTGGCCACAGGTATTGTTTTTTTAATTTGTCGTTACTGCAAAATTCATTTTACTGCACAACATCCCACAGGTTGGTTGGCACGACTATTGACTTGGATTCCACTGGCGTTGTTACTCGCAATAATTTTCATGCAGATTCAACACGGTGAAATTTTACTGTCGGGCGCTCAAGGCATTGGCTTTACCGCTTTGGCTATTTGCCTGTTTTCGCCGTTGGCTTTACTGCATCAACATCAAGCTTCCGACACACAATAAAGTCACAACTTTAAAAACTCTGCTATTATTCTTTCTGATTTACTGGGCATCGAATCGCCCAAACAAAAAATATTCACTTTTGCTTGACCAGAGAACGCTATGCGCCAGTATTTAGACCTACTCCAACATATTCTTGACCATGGTGGCGACAAAGGTGATCGTACCGGAACAGGTACGCGTTCAGTGTTTGGGCATCAAATGCGTTTTAACCTTGCGCAAGGTTTTCCACTACTGACCACCAAAAAAGTACATTTCCGTTCTATCGTAATTGAGCTGTTATGGTTTTTAAAAGGCGATACCAACGTCAAATATCTACAAGAACATAAAGTCAGTATTTGGGATGAATGGTCTACCGCAGAACAAACCGCGCGCTTTGGTCGTCCTGAAGGTGAACTTGGCCCAGTGTACGGACATCAATGGCGTAATTTTGGTGCAACACAAAAAGCCGATGGTCTGTATGAGCAAGATGGTTTTGACCAAATTGCATGGTTAATCAATGAAATTAAAACCAATCCAAATTCACGGCGTTTAATCGTGTCAGGCTGGAACCCGAAAGAAGCAGGTCAAGTTGCTTTACCGCCTTGCCATACTTTATTCCAGTTTTTTGTGCACAACGGAAAACTCTCATGCCAGCTATATCAACGCAGTGCCGATGTGTTTTTAGGCGTGCCTTTTAATATTGCCAGCTATGCTTTACTAACCCACATGATCGCGCAAGTCTGTGATTTAGAAGTCGGAGATTTTGTCTGGACAGGTGGCGATACGCATTTATATGCCAACCACTTTGAACAGGCACAGTTACAGCTAAGCCGTGAACCACTGGCGTTATGTCAGTTAAAACTCAATCCTGAAATCAAAGATATTTTCGATTTTAAATTTGAAGATATTGAAATTGTAGGCTATGAGTCACATCCTGCAATTAAAGCACCTGTCGCTGTTTAATTGCCTGTTGCTAGATTTATCATCTCAACATTTAAATTGCCCCAACGTCCCCAAAAGATGCTTGGCAGACTAAGAAAATACGAGCCTAATTATGTCATTTCAAAATTTAGAAGTTGTACACGTAGTCGCTATGGATCAACAACGCTGCATTGGTCAGGGTAACCAATTGCCGTGGCATATTTCGGCAGACTTAAAACACTTCAAAGAAATCACCCAAGGTGGCGTGGTGATTATGGGACGCAAAACCTTGGAGTCGATGGGACGCACCCTGCCTAAACGTGTCAATTGGGTGATTACCCGCGACCCAAACTGGGCATTTGAAGGCACAAAAGTGGCGCATAGCATTGAAGATGCCTTGCAACAAGCCGTTGCCGATGTTCAAGCCTCAGAAAAACCAAACACTTTATTTATTATTGGTGGTGGTGAAATTTTTAGCCAAACTATGCCGATTGCTGACCGTTTGGAACTGACGCATATTGAACTAGATGTTCAGGGAGATGCGCATTATCCTGCCATTCCTGCCGAGTTTAAAAAAGTGGCCTCAGAACAGCATGTCGATGAAAAATCAGGGATTGCCTTTGAGTTTGCCCGCTATCAAAAATAATGCTGACAGCTTTGGCAATCTTTGATTATCATAACTTAAACGGAATTTAACTTGCCTCAGGAATGGCGGATGCTGCATTTCATCTTCAGTTTAGGTGTCGTTCTTTCTTCTATTTGGCTCAGTATGGCCTTGTGGATTCATCAGCCTTTGGGTTGGTTAATGAGCCGTGTGCTGATTGGGACTTGGCTAGCCTTCACCCTCAGCATTTTGGGCATTTATATCACTCAGCATTTGCTCAGTCGCAATCAGGATATTTTGGTTTATCTTTTGGGTTTTACCTTGGGGCTGTTTTGGTATTTTGGGATGGATGCCAAGCAAGACCGTGACTGGAACCCTGAAGTAGCCCGTATGCTGCATTATGAACAAGTACAAGATCAGGTCACGCTGCACAATGTCCGCAATTTTGACTGGCATGCCGATGGCAGCTATACCGAACGTTGGGAAACCCGCCAATTTAACCTGAAACAGATTACGGGGGTGAATATCATCACCTCTTACTGGATGGGGCCAAAAATTGCGCATACCTTAGTCAGTTTTGACTTTGCCGATCAAGCGCCACTCACCTTTTCCATTGAAATTCGCAAAGAAAAACACGAAGAGTTTTCTGCGATTGGTGGCTTCTTTCGGCAATATGAACTCAGCCTTGTCGCTGCCGATGAAAAAGATATCATCTACACCCGCAGCAATATTCGGGGTGAGCAAGTTTATTTTTTCCCGATCCAGCTCAATCCACAAGAAGCACAAGCACTGTTTCAGGAATATCTGCATAAAGCCGATGCTTTAGCCGCCAAAGCGCGTTGGTATAATACGTTGACCAGTAATTGCACCACGCTGCTGTTTGACATGATTCAGGCAGTATCTCAAAAACGTTTCCCTGCCGACTATCGTCTGTTTGCTTCGGGTTATTTACCCAATTATTTATATGATTTGCATGCGCTGGATCATCGTTGGGATATGCAAACTTGGTATCAACGTGCCCACATTAACCCACGTGTGGAAAACTTAAAAGATATCCACAGCCAAGACTTTTCCGCGCTCATTCGACAAGGCGTGCAGCTCGATTCTTCAGCAAACATCAGCACGCCTTATTCGCATCCGACTTATCAGAACAAAGTGCTGCCCTGACCTATTTTGGTCATTTTGCGCAGATACAATCAATTCAGAGAAAAAACCACACCATATCTTGGAAAAAGTTGCAGCAAACATACAAATTTAACTAGAGCCACGGCGCATAATTTGTTTAGATAGCAACAATTTCAAAAAATTAGAGATCATTCCATGCTAAAAAAATACTTCGGGATCACCTTATTGGGTGCAATGATTGCTTTATCAGGATGTGAAACTATGCCAACTCAAACGAGTGCAAGCCAAATTAGCGCAATCAATCAAGCCAACTTAGTACAACGTACATGGACTGCTACGCAATTGGGCAACAGCATGTTAAAAACAGAAGCAAACCGCCAAAACTTGCCATATTTAAACTTTGATGCCGCCACACAAACAGTCACAGGTTCAGATAGTTGTAACCGACTCAGCGGTAGTTATGTCGCAGGACGTGACACCCTACAATTGGGGCAATTGACAACCACGCGAATGACTTGCTTAAATAACAACAACTTAGATCAGAAATTTCATGAAGCCCTAAATAAAGTGACGCATTATCAGGTCTATGGTAAAACCCTGAAATTGCTAGATCGCCATGGAAATTTACTGATTCAATTTGAAACACCAACGGCTGCACGTTAACGGCTAAGCCTAATAATAGACAGGCTTAAAATGGTTGATTCATAAAATATAAGGACAAAATCATGCAACAAGCATTGTTTGGTGGCGGATGTTTCTGGTGTGTCGAAGCTGTATTTTTACAACTGCAAGGCGTAGAAAAAGTCACCAGCGGTTATGCAGGTGGACATACCTTAAACCCAAGCTATGAAGATATTTGCCGTGGCGACAGCGGACATGCAGAAGTCATTTTGATTGATTTTGATGAGCAGCAGATCAGCTATTCACAATTACTTGAGGTGTTTTTTGCCACACACGACCCAACCACATTAAACCGTCAGGGCAATGATGTCGGCACACAATACCGCTCTGTGATTTATTATTTAGATGCTACACAGCAACAAGCTGCCGCCGAGATGATTGCAGCCTTACAAGCTGAAGGTGTGAATGTTGTGACTGAACTCAGTGCAGCACCTGAATTTTACCCTGCAGAAGACTATCATCAGAATTTCTTTGCCAAAAATCCAAATCAGGGCTACTGCAATTTTTCCATTCCACCGAAACTGAATAAATTACGCAGTAAATTTCAGCATTTACTGAAAGTATAACCATTGGATTTAAAAGCAAGTACAAAACGGTGATACTCATCTTTTGATGACATCACCGTTTACACCACTATTTATTTTACAAAAGTCGTCCAGACAAATGCCTGAGTACGTCCTTGTAAGGTCATCTTCAACTGATCGCCCGACTGTAATGCTGCCACCCCTGCAGGTGTACCAGTCATTACCACATCACCAGGTTCTAAACTAAATACTTGGCTAATATCTGCCAACAATGCCGCAATATCAAAAATCAATAAACTGGTATCGCCTTGCTGACGTAATTCATCATTAATGTCCAAACGATATTGCACGTTTTTCCAGTCCTGAATTTCCGATACATCCACCCAATCTGCCAACACACAAGAACCGTCAAACGCTTTGGCTCGTTCCCACGGCTGTCCTTTTTTCTTAAGTTCATCCTGCAATTCACGCAAAGTTAAATCCAAGCCCAAAGTCACTGCACTTACAGCATCCAATACTTTGGCAGGATCTGTGTCTGCATTTAAAGGCTGGTCAATGCGTAAACTCAATTCACATTCATAGTGACAATTGCCCCAGACCTTATTCCACGTAATCCCATCACTTAAACTGCGTAAACTGCTTGGCGGTTTAATAAATAACACAGGATGATCAGGTACAGCATTACCTAATTCTTTGGCATGGTCTGCATAACTGCGACCGACACAGACAATTTTAGATGGACGTGTACTCATGATCATCCTCGAATAACTCGTAAATTGGGAAAATTAGAACTTACTTTTTAAAAGTATTTTCAAAAACCGTTTGTTCTGCAGGCAGATTAAATGCACGTTTCGGTACAATCACCACTGTACGATTTTTTAATTCCAGCATATAGGTGAGTTTACCCACAGCGAAATTTTGCACCTCGTTATAATGAAATACCTGTTTACGACCATTGGCATACAGCTCGGCATAGTCCTGAAACAAATCAATGCCTTGCTCGCTTTTTCCAAATTGGTATTTTACAAACTGGCGTTTAAACATCATTGGCAAAAACCAATAACGCATTAAAGTTTGCAAGATTAAAAAGAAAGCACCGAGTGCAACATAATAGCGACCTACCCCATCGAAACCCAAATAAAAGCCCCAAGCAATAATCGCCACACTAATCAACGGTGTAATAAAACGGGTAAATTGTTTTTTACCAAAAGTCGCAAGGGCAAAGCCGTCTTGAGATTCTTCTAAATTTAAAAAATAGCGCAAAGACAATGCTGGCTGCGTGTCAGACATAAGCTCATCATCAAGTCATTCAAATTGAGCTAAATCTTACACTAGATTGAGCACTTTCCTTATTTTTTTCGTGTTTATTCGCTCAAAGCCAGACGTAAAACAATGGTCATGCTTTTGACACAGAAATTTCATCATTTTTAGATAGTGTAGATGCAAAAAAACCGCATCAAAAGTGCGGTTTTTTATTTCAAGTTGGTGCGCTCAGAGAGATTCGAACTCCCGACCCCTTAGTTCGTAGCCAAGTGCTCTATCCAGCTGAGCTATGAGCGCGACGACTTGATGGGGTGTATTATACGTGTTTTTTTCTGGCTGTTAAGTATTAATTCATCATTTTGCAATCAAATGCACAGATATTGGACGATTCAAAAGAATTTTAACGTAAAACCATGAGTACGCTATTCTTTTTAATAAACTGATTATTGTTTGAGTTTACTAAATTTCAGGCACAAAAAAACCGCATTTAAGCGGTTGATTGTTCAAGTTGGTGCGCTCAGAGAGATTCGAACTCCCGACCCCTTAGTTCGTAGCCAAGTGCTCTATCCAGCTGAGCTATGAGCGCATTACTTGTGTGCCAATTTAGGCGATACGTTACTGTTCGGTTTACTTATTGGTGCGCTCAGAGAGATTCGAACTCCCGACCCCTTAGTTCGTAGCCAAGTGCTCTATCCAGCTGAGCTATGAGCGCGACATAAGTAAAGCGTGGCGGTGAGAGAGGGATTCGAACCCTCGATACAGTTACCCGTATGCGTCCTTAGCAGGGACGTGGTTTCAGCCACTCACCCATCTCACCGTAACGTGCCGCCATAATACAAATTAAGTGCTAGCACTGCAAGCTTCGATACCACAATTTTTGCATATTTTTGCTCAATTAAATATTTTTTAAACAATTTTCAGGATTCATCACCAGAATTACGCCTGAACTTTTGGCAATCGCTGCACAAAAACTAGAAACATCGTAAAATAACGACAGAAAACACATTATTGCAATCATTTACGTGCAGTCTTTCCGTACATGACTTATGCTAAACCTATCTTCTGACATGAAGTTTATTCCATGATGAAAAATTGGGTCGATCCTGAAGCGAAAGCTGAAGCCGAACGCTACGAAAATCCTATTCCAAGCCGTACCTTAATCTTAGAAACCATTGAAACCTTGCAAGCGGCACAGTCACATGCAGACTTGGTAGAGCATTTTGCGATTGCCGATCAAAAAAGTATTGACGCCCTGAGCCATCGTTTAATTGCCATGGTACGTGATGGTCAGCTCATGAAAGATGGATTCAAGTTCCAGCTGGCTGCAGAACAACCGACTCATGACGCCACGGTTTACATCAACAGTAAAGGTTTAGGCACAGCCAATATTGCAGGTCATGAAGATATTTTATTGCCTGAACGCGAACTACGTTTGGTGTTTAATGGCGATCAAGTCAAAGTCCGCCAGACATCGGTAGATCGTAAAGGCAAGGCATGGGGGTTTATTACCGAAGTCACCCAGCGTCGTGTCAAACAAATCATTGGTAAATTGTCAGAATACGATGGTGAATATTTTATTCAGCCTGCCCAGCCAAATAGCCATCAACCCATTACCCTTGAAAAAGAATTAATTGAACATGCCCAAGTTAAATTGGGCGATTCTGTGCGCATTGCGATTGACGACTATCCAACCCGCGAAGAATTTGCCACAGGACATATTATTCAGTCGATGGCAGACAAAGCCGAAACTGAAATTATTATTCCGCAAACCATTTTAGAATTTGGTCTGCCGTATGAATTTCCTGAAGATGTCATTCAAGAAGCTGAAAGCTTTCAAGAACCGACTGCCCAAGACCGTGAAGGACGTGTTGATTTACGCGATTTAGCCTTAGTGACTATTGATGGTGAAGATGCCCGCGACTTTGACGATGCAGTATATGCAGAAAAACGTCCAGGCGGTGGTTACCGTGTCGTGGTCGCAATTGCCGATGTCAGCCATTACGTCCGCACAGGCAAACCTCTGGATGATGAAGCTCAGGAACGTGGGACTTCAGTCTATTTCCCGCATTTTGTATTGCCGATGTTGCCTGAAGCTTTATCGAATGGCTTATGTTCGCTGAATCCGCAGGTTGACCGTTTGTGTATGGTCTGCGATTTAAAACTGTCACGCGCAGGTCGTGTCACAGGTTTTGAATTTTATCCATCGGTCATGCATTCCAAAGCACGTTTAACCTATACTCAAGTGGCACAATATTTTGAGGGTGATAGTGCGGCAATTCCAGAAGATCGGGAGGTGCGCAAATCATTAAATACTCTGTTCCAACTGTATCAAGTGCTGAAAGGTTTACGTGCTGAACGTCATGCCATGGAGTTTGAAACCGTTGAAACCTACATGACCTTTGATGAGTTAGGTGGAATTAAAGAAATTTTGCCGCGCAGCCGTAACGATGCGCATAAACTGATTGAAGAATGTATGTTACTCGCCAACGTCGCAGCAGCAGAATATGCACTCAAACATGATGTGCCGATGCTGTACCGTGTGCATGAACCGCCAGAGTTTTCACGTATTCAAAAAGTCCGTGATTTTGTCAAATTACTTGGGCTACATTTCCCAGAACAACCCACTCAGACCGACTATCAAGCGGTGATTGAAGCCACTAAAGATCGTATTGATGCGCCAAGTATTCACGCGGTGTTATTACGCTCAATGATGCAAGCCTATTATGGCGCCAATAATTCAGGTCACTATGGTTTAGCTTACGATGCCTACACGCATTTCACTTCGCCAATCCGTCGCTACCCTGACCTATTGTTACACCGTGCCATTAAAGCGCATTTAAAACAAAAGCCATCTCCACTTTCAGGCGCAGCTTTAGATGATGCAGGCGAACATTATTCTGCAACTGAACGTCGTGCCGATGAAGCCTCGCGCTCTGTCACCACATGGCTAAAATGCCACTATATGCAGCAGCATTTGGGTGAAGAATTTGTGGGCGTAATTTCTGCAGTAGCCGAATTTGGTTTATTTGTTACTCTCAAAGACCTTTATGTCGATGGCATGATTCATGTCAGCCAGTTGGGCGATGACTTCTTTGTATTTGACCAAGCCAGCCAAAGTCTAATTGGACAAGCACGTGGTCAAAGCTTTAGCTTGGGCGATGAAGTTAAAATTAAAGTCGCGACTGTCAATTTAGAAGATCGCAAAATTGATTTTGAGCTCATGCAGCAACTCACCCATGCAGGTCGTGCTATTCGTATGCGCGCACCGCGCGTGGCAAAACCGTTCAGCCGTGAAGCCACTGAAGAAGTTTTTTCTGAGCGTCCAAGCAAGGCGACTTTAAGTGAAAACGGTGAGCAACCTGTGCCGAAGAAAAAGCCAAAAAGCAAACCGAGCTCTTACGGTAAAAAAACCTCAGCGAAGTCGGAAGCCAAACCGAAAGACAAAGCCAAAAAAAAGACCAAGGTGAAAAAGAAAAAAGCCAATGCCAAGTCTAAATTGGACTAGCATCAACTATTTTCAACTTCTTTCTAACAACTTCAAAAAGAGCTACGGCTCTTTTTGTTTTTGGGGATTGCGTCAAACAGCCGTATTGTGCTGAATTTATCACCTTGATTAGCTAAATCTGCCCTTATGCCTTGATTTCAGCCCTCAAAAGCCCTACATCTATAAATCATGAAAGAAATTTAGATGGCACTCAAAAAATGAAATTACAGCAAGCAACTTTACCTGTTCCACAGTTTGATCAAATTACCCTGGCAGATTTAAAACAAAAAATTGAGCATGCCATTCAGCAGGGACAAAACTTTTTAAATAATCTGACTGCAGTACCTGAAAATACGACGGCGCAATTAAATGTTTTAGAACAGATTGATCAGCTCGAAAATAACATAAGCGAAGCATGGGGCGTGCTGTCACATTTAAATGCGGTCATGAATAATCCTGAAACCCGCGAAGTGTATCAAGCGCTGTTACCAAGTTTAAGCGACTACTACACTCAATTGGGTCAGCACACGGTGTTGTATCAAAGCTATCAACATATTCACGACGCCAACACCTTTAAAGATTTGCCTGCTGCACAACAAAGCGCAATTCAACTGGCATTGCGCGACTTTAAACTGTCAGGTGTGGCCTTAGAAGGTGAAGCTAAAAAACGCTATGCTGAAATTTCAGCGCGTTTATCGCAACTGTCATCAGACTTTTCCAATCATGTGTTGGATGCCACCCAAGCCTATTACAAAGTATTGTCCGAAGATCAGCTCAAAGGTTTACCGCCAAGCAGCGTTGAATTGCTGAAACAATATGGTCAGCAACGCGAATTGGAACAAGCTGTGGCAACACTGGATATTCCTGCCTATTTAGCCATTATGACCTATGCCGATGATCGTGCTTTGCGCGAAACCTTGTATCAGGCATACACTACTCGCGCGTCCGATCAATCAGCCCAGTCTGAATTTGACAACACCCCGATCATGGAAGAAATCTTGCGTTTACGTCAAGAAATGGCGCAATTGCTCGGTTTTAACAACTATGCAGAATTATCCCTTGCCAGCAAAATGGCACCAAGTGTCGAAGCAGTCGATCAATTCCTGCGTGAACTGGCAGAACATGCTCGTGCACCTGCAGAACAAGAAATTGCCGAACTCAAAGCCATTGCCGCCCAAGATGGGATTGATACCTTACAACCGTGGGATACAGGCTACTATTCTGAAAAATTAAAATTACAGCAATTTAACCTTTCACAAGAAATGTTAAAACCATATTTCCCTGCACCGAAAGTGGTTGAAGGTCTATTTAGCATCGTCAAGCGTTTATACGATGTCGATATTATTGAGCGCGCTGCCTCTGTTTGGCATCCTGATGCACGTTATTTTGAACTTGAAGATCAAGGTCAAGTGATTGGTGGTTTTTACTTTGATCTATATGCCCGTACAGGCAAACGCGGCGGCGCATGGATGAGTGGTTTCCGTTCACGCATGCAATTGGCACAAGGTTTACAAAAACCAATTTGCTATATGGTGTGTAACTTTACCCCGCCTGTGGCAGATCAACCCGCGCTTTTAACGCATGATGAAGTCATCACCCTATTCCATGAATTTGGACATGGCTTACATCACATGCTGACTGAAGTAGATAATATTGCTGTGGCAGGTACACACGGTGTCGCTTGGGATGCGGTGGAATTACCAAGCCAATTCATGGAATTCTGGACTTGGGATCAAGACAGTTTAGATATGCTGAGTGCGCATATTGAAACCCAAGACACCCTGCCAGAACACCTGCTTAAAGCGCTGTTAGATGCACGTTTCTTCCAGTCGGGAATGCAAAGCCTGCGCCAAATTGAATTTGCCCTGTTCGATTTAAGTATTCACCGCAGCAACCCTGCTTTAAATGCAGAACAGATTCAAGCCATGCTGAATGATATCCGCCAAAACTATGCCGTTGCGCCAACTACAGCCTACAACCGCTTCCAGCACAGCTTCAGCCATATTTTCGCAGGCGGTTATGCTGCAGGATATTATTCATACAAATGGGCAGAGGTTTTAGCCAGCGATGCCTTTGATCGCTTTGAAAATGAAGGGCTATTTAATACTGAAACTGGCAAGCAGTTTAGACAGTTTATTCTAGCAGTTGGCGGAAAAGATTCAGCGCTTGACGCATTTATCAATTTCCGCGGACGCGAGCCAAAAATAGACGCACTATTACGTCATCAAGGTTGGACGAACACAGTCAAAAACGCTTAAACTAAGAACTTTAGATGAAGTTAGGGGAGTCGTGATGACCATTAAACGTCGTTTCATTGCAGGCGCAAAATGTCCAAAATGTCAGGCGATGGATCGGGTTGTCATGCTCACCGCTGGCGAAGCTGAATGGATCGAATGTATCGAGTGTGATTATACGGAAAACCGTCCGACACATATTGATGAACCTGAAATCCCAGAGGTTTCAGATGAAATTGGGGTGATCCAGTTTAAGCCGCGTCAGTCAAAGTAAAACAATAAGGTTCAACAACGCATGACTGAAGATCAACGACATAACCCTAAGCTCTTATGGGCCATTACGGGCGGGTTAATTATTGTCATTATTGCCGTATTTATCTTTCAATGGATGGGCGATAGCAACAATACTGCGCCTATAGAAACTGCCCCAACTACGGCGCCTGTAGCGAAAGCTGCACCTGCTGAAGCAACGCCATTGCAAGAAGATAAAGCAGCACCAAAACAGTTGGTCACAGAAGATTTACTCAAAGCACCTATATCTGAGAATGCAGCGCTTGCCAAAGAAGAAGTGGCTAAATTAGATGACATTCAAAATCAGCTGAATGATCAACGTGCCTTATTAAAACAGCAACATAACGATGCCGATGAATTGATTAAACTGAAAGAAGAACAAATCAAAATACTGGAAGCCCAACTGGCACAGTAAGCCTCCTCTGCTTCACATCAGTCATTTTAAAATACGATAAAGGGTCAGTGTTGTAGCCAATTTAAGCTAGAATAGCCAGAGGTTATTCTGGCTTTATTTGTATGACATCTTCTGGTTCTGCCCAACAAAATTTGCTCAAAGCAATTATGCTGTTGACCTGCTCTGCCTTTCTGTTTTCACTCATGGGAGTGTGCGTTCGTTACGCATCAGAAACGGTAGATAATGCCACAGTGGTATTTTTCCGTAATTTCATTGGTTTGTTTATTTTTATCCCGCTCATTTTCAATAAAGGCTTGGGCTTTTTTAAAACTGAAAAGTTATGGATGCACACTTGGCGTTCGGTAGTCGGATTAACCGCCATGTATGGTTTTTTCTACGCGATTGCCAATCTAAAACTGTCCAATGCGATGGTCTTCACCTATTCATCGCCTATTTTTATTCCCTTAATTGCATGGCTATTCCTTAAAGAAAAAATCACCAAACCAATGCTATGGGCTGCGTTCATTGGTTTATTTGGCGTGTTATTTGTCGCCAAACCCGATGCAGGTATGTTTAATAGCATGTCCGCGATTGGACTCAGTGCTAGTTTTTTAGCAGCGATGGCTTTTGTCACGGTACGCGCCCTGACTCAAACCGAACCGCCTGAACGCATTGTGTTTTATTTTTGCATGATTGGGACACTCATTTCTGTTGTACCGATGTTCTGGTCATGGCGTCCTTACAACTTAAAAGAATTGAGTTTTTTAATTGGTGCAGGATTGCTGGCCAATATCAGTCAGATCTTTATGTCCAATGCCTACCGTCTTGCCCCTGCTGGGCAAATTGGCCCTGTAAATTACATTGCGATTATTTTTGCAGGGATTTGGGGCTTTAGCTTTTGGCATGAAACGCCAGACTTATTTAGTTTAATTGGCTTTGCCCTAATTTTGCTTGCCATTATTTTGTGCAGTCCACTGTTACAAAAACACCTGAATCACCACTCACCACATTCTTAATGCTGTTTTTGTATTCCCTACACATCAGCCTCTTGACATCCTCCCCGACCTAAAGGACGGAGATTCCTACTGCTAGACGCTCATGCCCGAGCGCAAGAATATTCAGTGCGGAATTTACATCCCGATCATGGAGCGTACCGCACTCCACACACTGCCATTCTCTTATTCCAAGTCCTGCTCTACCTTGTATCTTAGTTTGTATAGTGATTAGCTATCACTATATGAAAATTGTAGAGCTTGTGTTCTACCTAAAACTTCTAAGTTTGTCCGAAAGAGTAAGTCTACAATTTTCCCCTAATTACTCCTTTCAACTCTGAACGGTAACTAAGCACTTTGATGTTGTATTCACAAGGTTAGATCGTGATTAGTGAGTAATTAAAACACTATATGGATTGTAGAGGTACACATGATTACATTGGGTATTGATGTCAGTAAAGCCAAAATTGATTGTTGTATTTTTCCTTCTGGTCTAACTGGAAAGAGAAAAACCAAAAGGTTTGATAATGCACAATCT
>NZ_JBWKMK010000019.1:0-36782 GCF_056431365.1 Acinetobacter seohaensis | reverse complement strand
GCCTATTTAAGTGATGTGCTGAAAAGGTTACCGACACACAAAGCGACCCAAATAGAAGAATTACTACCACATCGCTGGAAATCCAACTCAAATTAAAAAATAGGCATGGGGTTCAGCGGACGCTTACATTAATTCTACATCTATCTATATTTAAATTAAGTTGCTCAAAAAAAATCCCGAATTTACATTCGGGATTTTTTATTAAACACGTCAAAGTTTAAGCCTTAGCCTCGCTTGAACTTCTTCTCGGCTTTCTTAAACTTCTGCACATAACGACGACGACGCGCGGCTGTGCGTTCATCCACTTGTGACTTACGTCCTTCAAATGGGTTTTCAGAAGTTTTAAATTCAATTTTTACAGGCGTACCTTCTAGCTTATAAACTTTACGGAACACGTTTTCTAAATAACGACGGTAATCTGCAGGTGTTTTATCGACCTTATTACCATGAATCACGATGGTTGGCGGATTCTGTCCACCCATGTGTGCATAACGCATTTTAATGGCGCGACCTTGCACTTTGGGTGGATGGTGTGCATCTGTTGCATCATTCAAGATTTGAGTCAGTTTCGCAGGTGACACTTTTAAGTGTGATGATTCATAAGCACGATGAATAGAAGGATATAAATCGCCCACGCCTGTACCATGCAAGGCAGAAATTAGGTGGATTTTTGCCCATGGAATAAAGTCAAAACGACGCTCAACATCTAACTTACATTGTTTGCGATCATATTCGGACATATTGTCCCATTTGTTAATCGCGATCACCATGGCACGCCCTGCTTCAAGCGCATAACCAATTAAGTGTAAATCTTGCTCGACAATACCATCACGCGCATCCACCACAATCACCACCACGTGTGCATCTTTCATGGCTTGCAAGGTTTTCACAATCGAGAATTTCTCGATCATTTCATCGACCTTACCTTTACGACGCACACCTGCAGTATCAATTAAGGTGAATTTACGTTCATTACGCTCAAACGGAATATAGACTGAGTCACGTGTCGTACCCGGCTGATCGTATGCCACCACACGTTCTTCGCCCAATAAACGATTGACCAGTGTCGATTTACCCACGTTTGGACGTCCAATGATGGCTAAACGCAAACCTGTGTCTTGATCATGTGCATCTGGGTTTTCATCTTCAGGAACATCTGCCAAAACGTCTTCCAGCATTTGCTGAACGCCTCGACCATGGCTGGCAGCCACTTGCAAAGGCTCGCCCATACCCAGTTTAAAGAACTCAACCAAAGCGGCTTCGGCATGTACGCCATCTACTTTGTTCGCCACCAAGAATACTTTTTTGCCCAAAGTACGCAATTCACGCGCAATTTGCTCATCCGATGCCAACAAGCCTGCACGTGCATCGACCACAAAAATGATCATATCGGCTTCATGGATGGCTGTTTTAGATTGTTCAGCCATGTAAGAGTCGATGCCACCTTCACTTTCGCCAATACCGCCAGTATCGACCACAATGAAAGATTTATTTTGATAGGTTGCATCACCATATTTGCGGTCACGTGTCAGACCTGCAAAGTCAGCAACAAGTGCATCACGGCTCTTGGTAATCTGGTTAAACAGCGTTGATTTTCCGACGTTCGGACGACCAATGAGCGCAATTACGGGTTTCATAGATTAACCTTTATTCAAGATCAGTCAGTTTCAATGGTCTGTACATCCGAAACTGTGGAAGAAAGAACAGAGTATGGATGTTGGGTTCAGCGTTGCGACCACGCAAACGACAGAGAGAACATCGACCACTCTATTAAATAAAAACACGGGGCATTGATGATTCAATTACCCCGCGTAAAAATACGGACAACTATTTTAGCATAAAAGTCAGAACAAAATTAGCGGTTCTGCCAAACGCTTAATGCGCCCTTTTGCGTTGCGACATAGAGTTGATTGTCAATTACACGCAATGAACGGACTTCGCCATTGGTTTTTGAACGTCCAACCAGTTGCCCTGAGCTTGGATCAATGAGGTGTAAAACACCATCTAAATCACCGACCACTAAATATTGTCCAAACAACACAGGATTAGATAAACGACGGTTGAGCAAACTGTCATTTTCCCAAAGTGCTTGTCCTGATGTGATTTCGTAAGCTGCAATTTTACCATCTGCAGTGCTGACAAATACACCATTCCCCGCAACTTCTGGACGTTTGGTACTGCTTGCATCTTCACTCCAAATCACTTGTTGTGAAGCCAAGTCCAATACGGTGACCTGACCTTGGTAGCTTGTGGTCACCAAGAATTGACCAGCAACCACTGGGTCGCCATCAATGTCATTTAAGCGTTGAATGTCTGAACGGCCTTCACTAATGGCAACGCGGCGCTGCATACGTGGTACGCCTGTAACAATATCCAGTGCATAGACATAGGCATTTGCAGAAGCAATCAGTACAGTACGTGAATCGAGCGCCACAGGTGCAGCCATACCACGCAAACTAAATTGCACGTTTGGCAAGTTGTAAGTCCACACCAACTGACCTGTTTCGGCATTGTGTGCATATACCGTGCCGTCATTACTTACAGTCACCACACGACCCGCCTGAATTAACGATGGCGCAAGAATTGCACCTGTTAACTGTGCAACCCACTTTTGCTCACCTGTTTGCTGATCTAAAGCAAACAATTGTCCTTTACTGTTTCCTGCAACCACAATGCCATCAGCAGCATTGACACCTGCAGTTAAGCCTTGCTTAGACACTTGTTTTTGCCAAAGACGTTGCTTGCCTTGATAGGCAGCCATCTCACCTTTAGGATCAACAGTATAAATTACCCCGTTTTCGGCATCTAATTGCAGGCGCAGTGGATCGGCTGCTGTAGTCGATGCAACGCTTTGTGAAAATACAGGAACTAGACTTTGAGCTTGCTCAAGTTTTGGCAGTGGATTTGGCTTAACTTCTGCAACTTTAATTTTATTGGTGGAACACCCCGCCAAAGCAAGGGTTAAAACGGTCAGTGCAAACGGTATTTTATACTTTCTATTCATTAGCTCTCATCCACTTGTGTGTCTAATACTGGGCGTTCAATTTCAGGATCATCCACCAAAACACCAACACTTTCGAGTTTTATTTGTAAAATTTGACGTTCTTGTTTACGTTCCACCAAAGTATCCCATGCACTTTGATACGCTTTTTGGGCATTTTCACGGTCATTTTTCGCGACATAAACATCGCCACGCGCTTCATCTGCAGTCGCTTTAAATGCAGGATCAGTCACCGCGGCCAAACTTTGAATAGCTTCATCGTATTTCTTTTGCGCCAACTGTGCATAAGCCAAACGCAACTTAACCAATTGCACTAAGCCTTGGTCTTTTACTTTAGAGTTTTCAACTTTCTTTAAGGCTTTTTCTGCGGCAGCAAAATCTTGCTGATCGTAAGCGAGTTTAGCCATTAAGAATTGAGTTTGAATAGCTTGCGCAGAATCAGGGGCTTCTTTCACAATTTTATCGGCAGTTGCAGACAATTGACTGAAGGCATCTGGATTGCCTTCTGCTGTACGTGCATCATCCATCAGTTGTTGCACTTTAGCAGTATTCATTTGCTGCTCTGCCAAGGTTTTTTTCTGCCAATATTGCCATCCGAAAAAGGCAATCAACGCAATTAAAATCCCGCTAATCATGGCTGAACCATATTTTTTCGCAAACGATTTTAAACTATCAAGTTGTTCGTCATCACTCAATGCGCTCATTGGATTACCCTTTTCCTTATGTTATTTGGCTTATTGTGAAGAAAATTTTTCAATGATGAAAGGCACAATTTTGGTCACTGCAACAGTCGTTTGCTCAGCAGTTGCCAAGGTTTTCACTGCCAATTGCTGTGCTTCCGCTTCGCGCTCACCAAAAATCAAGGCATAGATTGCACCTGATTGATCGGCTTTTTTCATTTGGCTTTTCATTGAGCCTTGTGAACCAACTTTTAAGCGAATCTGGCTGCCCGCTTGTTCGAATTGGTCACGAATTTGCTCAGCTAAAACCAACGCCTTGCCTTGAGTTGTTGGATCTGCCAACAAGAATACTTCACAATCACGTACAGGCGTATTGTCTTCGACTTGTTCAAGCAACAACAATAAACGCTCAATGCCCATGGCGAAGCCCACGGCAGGTACGGACTGATCTGCCTTACCCTTCAACTGCCCAACCAAACCATCATAGCGCCCGCCTGCACAAACTGTGCCTTGCGAACCTAAATGCGTGGTTGTCCATTCAAAAACGGTTTTATTGTAATAATCTAAACCACGTACCAGTTTTTGATTAATCACAAACTCAATGCCTGCATCGGTTAAATATTGCTGTAATTGGGCAAAGTGATTCAGCGTATCTTCGCCCATAAAATCATGCAATTTTGGTGCATTTTCTAGGATGCTTTGTGTTTTAGCATCTTTCGAGTCCAAAATACGCAGTGGATTGGTACTTAAACGACGCTGTGAATCTTCGTCTAAATCGGCTTTGTGCGCTTCCAAAAACTCAACCAAAGCGGCACGATACGCTGCGCGCTCATCCGACTCACCTAAGGTATTCAACTCTAAGCGGACTTTATCGGCAACGCCCATACGTTTCCATAAACGCGCAGTCATTAAAATAAGTTCGGCATCCATATCTGGTGTTGCAACACCAAAAGTTTCCACACCAAATTGATGGAATTGACGATAACGACCTTTTTGTGGTTTTTCATAACGGAACATTGGGCCGATATACCACACGCGCGGTGTCGCACCACGTAGCAAATTGTGCTCTAACATGGCACGTACACAACCTGCAGTTCCTTCAGGACGCAAAGTCAAAGACTCAGGCGGATTGCCCTTGTCTAAGAATGTGTACATTTCTTTTTCGACGATATCGGTCGCATCACCAATTGAACGCTTAAACAAATTGGTTTGCTCAACCATTGGCAAACGAATTTGTTGATAACCATAAGCATCCATTAAAGATGCTAAATGTTGCTCTAGACGTCTCCACGCAGGTGTTTGCGTTGGAAGAATGTCATTAAAACCTTTAATTGCAACAATTGAACTCATGACTTACTCAGAAAAATTTGTACGAATAATCTCTTTAGATTTAGCTTCTTCAAGCTCTGTAACACGCTGACGAACCATGCTTTCGATTTCATCAACGAGTTGATTGGTATCAATTAAATGGCTCTTTTCACCATTACGATAAACCAATGAACGCGGACTTGCGCCCACCACACCAATATCAGCTTCTTTAGCTTCGCCCGGGCCATTCACTTTACAACCAATGACCGATACATCCATTGGAGTACGAATATCTTCTAAACGCTCCTCCAATGCCTGCATTACAGAAATGACGTTAAATTCCTGACGTGAACAGCTTGGGCAGGCAATAAAGTTAATCCCGTTAGAGCGTAAACCTAAAGATTTTAGAATATCAAAACCGATTTTAACTTCATCTTCAGGTTCTGCCGCAAGTGAAATACGCATGGTATCGCCAATGCCTTCCATGAGCAGACCGCCCAAAGCAATTGCAGATTTTACGGTACCTGTACGGTAAATACCTGCTTCAGTTACGCCCAAATGTAATGGATTATCAATTTGTTGTGATAACAAACGATAAGCATCCATGGTTAAAAACACATTCGATGCTTTGACTGAAACTTTAAATTCCTGAAAATCTAGACGGTCTAAAATATCAATATGACGCATGGCAGATTCTAGCAATGCTGCGCCTGTCGGCTCGCCATATTTTTTCTGAATATCTTTTTCTAGCGATCCCGCATTCACACCAATCCGCATAGAAATATCATGATGTTTGGCAGCAGCTACGACTTCACGAATTTTAGCTTCCGAACCAATATTACCCGGGTTAATCCGCAAACAGTCTGCACCCGCATCAGCAACTGCCAACGCAATTTTATAGTCAAAGTGAATGTCTGCCACCAACGGCACAGATACTTGCTTACGAATTTCACCAAATGCAGCTGCGGCTTCCATGGTCGGTACAGAAACACGCATGATGTCTACGCCCGCATCTACACAACGCTGAATTTGCGCCACGGTTGCAGCAACATCGCAGGTTTCCGTATTGGTCATACTTTGGATGCTAATGGGCGCATCACCACCCACATAGACAGAACCCACACGAATTTTACGGGTCGGACGGCGTTGAATTGGATTTACAATCATGATATCGCTCTACCTTGCTGCATTATCGAGATAAACGGAATTCTGCTTTTCCGTTCACAGTATATGGCGATAATGAAATCGACTCATTGTTCAAACTTAATGACACAGCAGTCGCATCATCTAAGCGAATTTGAAATGGGGCTTCGCCTTGTAAATTTAAAGTAGAGGCTTGACGTCCTGTCGCTAAAACATTGCCAGCAGAGTCAACAATATGCACTGAAGTTGGACGAGCAAATTGCAAATTCAGCTGATCGCCCGAAGCAAGTGCAGGCGTGCTGCCTGTCGCATTGTCAGAAATGATTTGCACATCGGATTGCAGTACTGCAATTTCAGGTTCTGCACCCTCTTGACCAGACGACATCCAGTTTTGAATTAGCGCGACCAATGCCCACAACAACAGCAATACCGCCACAATCACAGCGATACGTGTGAGCCACTTTTTATTGCGATCGCGGTTAGAGCCTGGCAGTTTTCCCATAATTTTGATGGGTGAATTGTTCAAGGCGTGATTTGGCAACAACCCTGTATCGTTGGCATAAATTTCATCAAAACGCTGAATAATGGCTGAAGCATCGACCTGTAAATATTTGGCATAGGTACGATAATAACCTTTAATAAAGGTCGCTTCAGGCAAAGCGGTATATTCGTCTTGCTCTAGCGCCATTAGCGTTTTTAATGGAATTTTCAAATCTTTTGAAACATCATCCAGTTCGCGTTTTTGATTGACGCGAATTTGACGAAGGTACTCACCTGGACGTTGAACATTTCCTAATGCATGGGGTACAGGCGTTGTCCCCTGTGTGGGTTGCGGTGAATTAGGATTTACTTCCATACGGCCTCAGTACTGTACTGTAATTGCAAATAACGTTGGTATTCTTGGCTATTGGGAAATAATGCACGCAGCTGGTTCACTAAAACCTGAGTTCCCAATTGATCGCCATTGGCACGTGCTAAACGAATCCCAATCCATAAGGCACGCGCACCCTGATTTTTTTGCCCCACAGCACGTACAAATTGTTCATACAATTGTCGCGCGGGTGCAAATTGTTGTCTTAAATATAAAATTTCCGACAACTCTAACATTGAAACATAAGAATCGCGATTGGCTTGCAAGGCTTGTTTGAATGACTTTTCGGCATTCTCTATATCGCCTAATTTCAAGTAAATACGACCTACATTTTCCAATGCTCTAAAGCGTTGATCATAACCCAGTGTTGCACCTGCAATACTGAGCTGCTCAATCGCATCATTATAGCGTTCTACTTGATATAAATACGTACCATAGTTGTTACGCGCTTGTGCATTTTTTGGGTCAGCGGCAATGGCACGCTTAAAATACGCATCGGCTTTTTCTAAATTCAGCTTGCTGCCTTCTTGTTGCAGCAACACGCCCATCATCATATTAGCGGTGGAATCACGTGAATCGCTTTCCAAAGCTTGATCAAGTGCGCGTTTGGCTGAGTCTAAATCGCCATTTTTTAAGTATTCTGCTGCCAACTGCGTACGTACTTGCACCGCTTTTTCAGGGTCTTTTTGCCCTAAGGTTGGAGCTGTGGTTTGACAAGCTGCAGCAAAAATTGCCGAAATACAAACAGTTGTAATTTGTGCGATTTTAAATACAGGCTTATTCAATGGACATCCCCTTTGCGTCTTCGTTCGATGCAAGTTACTTATCTATAAAAGTCATTATCCTTGCGAGCGTATGATTTCATTTTGCGCTGCAACTTTCTTTTTCCACTGTTCGGCACGGCGGGTGCGGTCTGCCACTTGTCCGACCAATTGCCCACACGCGGCATCAATATCATCACCACGTGTCTGACGAATCGTACACACAAAACCTGCATCAGACAAAGTTTTTTGGAAAGAAATAATTCGATTTCGGCTTGAACGTCCATACGGCGCGTGCGGAAATGGGTTAAATGGAATCAAATTAATCTTGCTTGGCAGGTTCTTGAGTAGCTTAATCATTTGCTGCGCATGTTCAGGATGGTCATTTACACCATCTAACATGACATATTCAATGGTCACGTGTTTACGCGCACTTTCGTTGCCATCTTTGCCAATATAACGCTGACAAGCTGCGATTAATTGTTCCAATGGATATTTTTTATTGATTGGAACAAGTTCATCACGCAGTTCGTTATTGGTGGCGTGCAAAGAAATTGCCAAAGCCACATCAATATCTTGTGCCAATTGGTCAATTTTAGGTACAACACCCGAAGTCGATAAAGTCACACGACGCTTAGACATGCCATAAGCAAAGTCATCTAGCATAATGCGCATGGCGTTCAAGACGGCATCGTAATTCAACAACGGTTCGCCCATACCCATCATCACCACGTTGGTCACAGAACGCTCACGTTCAATCACAGGCACATCTTCCATATAGGAATAGTTTGCCATCCACAACTGACCAATAATTTCGGCTTGGGTTAGGTCACGCTGAAAACCTTGTTTACCCGTAGAACAAAATGAACAGTCCAGTGCACAACCCACTTGCGATGAAATACACAGGGTTTTACGTGAGCCAGTTTTGTCTTCGGCAGGAATCAGAACGGTTTCGACCAATGAGCCTTCACCATCACCCACACGGAATACCCACTTACGGGTACCGTCTTTAGAATAATTTTTATGCACCACTTCAGGCGCTTTAATTTCACAAATCTTTTCCAGTTTTTCACGTAACTTGCCTGAAATATTGGTCATTTCGGCAAAATCTGTGACAAAAAACTGGTGAATCCATTTCATCACCTGCCCTGCACGGAATTTCTTCTCGCCTAAATCTTCAAAGAATTTTTCCATTTGTGGACGTGACATGCCAAGGAGATTCACTTTCTCTGCAGTCGCAGACTGTGCAGGAGCGGACGCAGATGCTTGCTGAACATCTGTCGCAGATGCAGCGAGGACTTCTGTACTCATGTGTGTATACCTAAACCATGTCTAAAGATGAAAGGAGAAGCTCAAGAGGTGAGCAAAGGTTTATTCAGAAAATAAAAATCGGAGAATAAAAAACCAGATAAGCATAATAACACTTATCTGGTTTGAATACTGCGTATTAACGAGTACGTGGGCAAACTTCAGTTTGAGCAAAGAAGTAGTTTACTTCACGCTCTGCAGATGCAACTGAGTCTGAACCGTGAGCAGCGTTTTCATCGATGCTTACAGCGAAATCTGCACGGATTGTACCAGGTGCAGCTTCTTTAGGGTTTGTTGCACCTAAAATTTCACGGTGAGCAAGAACTGCGTTTTCACCTTCAAGAACTGAAACAACGACTGGACCAGAAGTCATGAACGCAACTAGGTCACCAAAGAAACCACGTTCTTTGTGCTCAGCGTAGAAGCCTTCAGCTTCAGCTCGAGAAAGGTGTTTCATTTTAGTCGCAACGATTTTAAGACCAGCTTTTTCGAAACGAGCAAAGATGTCACCGATGTGGTTTTTAGCAACAGCATCTGGTTTTACGATAGATAAAGTACGTTCAATAGCCATGATTGGCTCCTTAAGTCAATGTTGACGCGAAAATTTTGCCGCATTATACCGAATAATGGGCTATTTTCTGCTTTTGATGTGTAAAAAAATTGCTTTTTTCGATATGAAGCGCATTGTGCAGGACCTTGATCGGCAAATCAATCTTGCTTCACACCGCTAGATTAACGTGCTTCGTCAATCCACGCCATTTGAATGGCTTCTAAGATGCCTTCAGTCGATTTTTCAGGATCATCTTGAAACTCTGGCAAAGCACAGACCCAAGCGTGCAAATCGGTAAAACGAATCCATTGCGGATCGACATCGGGATGCGCCTCATATAACTCAATGGCAATGTCGATGCTGTCCGTCCAACGTAAACCCATGTGTATTCCCTATTCTAGTCAAGACAGCGACTACTTTAACAAATTTCGCATGGGCTGCCTGCCATTACTGCACTGAATTTTCGATTTGGTTTTATCCAAGCTTATAAAACAATATTTACATAAGGTGCAGCCAAAATAATCGCACTCGCCACTGAACCGCCAATCATCGCCCCGACTGCCACATCACTCGGATAGTGCAAGCCTAAAATCATACGGGAAACGGCCACCAAAATCGTAAAGGGCAACATCAACATCAACAATACTGGCTGGATATAACCCAAAACCGTTGTGGTCATGACTGCATGCAAAGTGTGACCTGATGGGAAGCTAAAATGATCTAAGGGACGTTCACCCAAACGGATCACTTGGTGTACCTGATACGGACGTGGACGGACGGTTTTTTGTTTTAAATATTTATAAATACCTGTGCCGACAGATCCGCCTAACAACAGATAAATAATTTGTAAACTATAACCAATGCCCTGCATCATCCATGCACTTGCGAGCATGACATACCAGAACACACCATCGCCCAAACGGCTAATAACTTTAAAAAATTGTGCCACCCGCTGAGAGTGGGAAAAATGGTTAAGATACAAACAGCCTTTTAAGTCGAGATCCAGCATTCTTATTTTTGCATTTTTAAACTTCATCAGTTCTCTCCTCTTTGGCGTATAGCTAAGATGGCATGTGTAGCTCCTTCGCCACCTGATATAACGCCTGCTCAAATTGTTGGACTGGATACTGCCAGCCAATATTTAAAGTCGCTTTGCGGGCGTGTTCGCCCATCTGTCTAAGGGTTGTAAGATCGGGAAGTCGGTGGATATGACCGACCAAATCTTCTGGCTGACCGAGTGGACTCAACCAGCCTGTTTCATTCGGTTTTAGATGTAAACGTGCGCAAGCATAGTCATAAGCAATGACAGGCAAGCCACTGGCCATAGCTTCTAACACGACATTGCCAAAGGTTTCGACCTGACTGGCAAAAGCAAACACATCGGCACTGGCATAGGCTTGTGCAAGTGCTGTGCCACTTAAACTACCTGTAAAAATGATATCTCCCTGAGCGTTCATGGCTTCTAAACGTTCACGGTCTGGCCCATCTCCAACAATCACCAATTTCACAGGCTGTTCGGTATTTTTTGGCATACGCTGATAGGCATTAATAATAAGATTGACTTCTTTTTCAGGTGATAAACGCCCTACATACAACATCACCCGCGTATTTTCACTCGCACCCCAGCTTGCTCGCAGTTGGGTCGAACGAAAATACGGGGAAAAATATTCAACATCGACACCACGCCCAACCACCACTAAAGGCCCTTGCACGCCAAACTGACGCAATGATTTTTCGGTGTGGCTACTTGGCACACAAGTCAGCGATGTATTGTTATGAAACCATTTTAGATAGTGCTGAATGGGTTTGAGTAAAAATGCCAAATCGAAAAAACGGCTAAAATCCTGAAAAGCAGAGTGAAAACCACTCGATATTGGAATATTTTTGGACTTTGCAATTTGTAAACTAGCTAGACCCAAAGGACCTTCAGTGACGATATGCACCACATCAGGTTGAAACTCATCTAAAGCCTGCGAAAGTTTAGACCACTGCGGCCAGCCAAATTGTAAATTATGATATTTAGGAATGGCTTGTGCTTTTACCAGACATTCTTGATACGGTTGGAATTGAGTGCAGGCTTGTTTTTGTTCAGGGCGAATCAATAAAATTTTGTGTCCAAGTTCCTGCAATCCTTTGCAAAGCTGCAACAGTGAACGTGCCACACCATTAATTTCAGGTGGCCAAGTTTCTGTTACAAGGGCAATTTTTAAACGTGGGCGGACAAGGTCTGAGAGTTCAGAGGTAGGCTGGCTGCTTTTTTGTTTTTGATCTTGTTTGAAATGAAATTTAAATGCATCGCTGTAACGCTCTAATTTACTGCTCTGCTTTGCCAATACATTGCTCATCGCCTTATGCTCAATTCTTATTTTATGCTTGCTAGCATAGAGCAGCAGCATTGCAGTAATATGATGCTTTGGTGACACATTTGTCATTTTTTAAACAACTAGATGACCACTCATACCTAGTTTTATGTATATCCTTTGCTGTCATTCAGCAAAAAATAGATAAAAAAAGCAGATATTGTCTACCTGCCTGCTGAATATCTTGTTTGCTGAATACCTGATCCGCGGCGCATTTTGTCTGGAACTGCCGCACATCTAAGCCCTCTAAAAAAGTAAATTAATATACAACTCATCGGTATAACGCCCTGCTGGCGTTGTCAAACTCGGTTGTTCATCCAAGCGTACCGCGACACTGTATTTATGTCCTGTCGTAGAAACATGCCCTGCTATAGGCGTGTTCCACAAATTTGTTTTTGCTCCCATAATACTCATACTGGTGCGTAAACGGTGTGAACCATTATTCACAAAGCTGCTGCCATGTTTGTCACGTAAATTACGACTGCTGAACTGAATGCTATAACCACGGTCACAGCGCACATTAAAACTGGTTGCGGTCTGGCTACGGTATTGTGAGCTCATTTGCAATAAAGATTCACTGACTGAACCAATGGTGCAAGCCTGTGCAGGAAAACAAATCCAGCATCCACACAGCACTAGACTTAATTTTTTTACCATCCCTAATCTTTTCATGTTCTCATCCTCAATCATCCTGCTGATATAATTACTGACAAATCAAATCCAATTGTCTGGTTTGTGGAACAGTGCCTGCTTTAAGTTGAGGGACTTCAAGTGAACTATGGCAAACTTTTCCACCTTTGGTTTTAACCTTAAGCATATAACTGCCTGCTTTCACACCATATAAATGTACTTTTCCATCGCTGCCCACAGGTACAAATTCAGTTGCATCATCACTTAAATACACTTCACTGCCCTGCACAAAGGTCTGCTGATCGGGCGTAAGTAAACGCAATATGATCAAACCTGTACGCTGAACAGGGAAATTCACTTTATAGCCACGTTGATTCATGCCAATCACTTTTTGGCTTGAATATTCAAAGCTGTCATACATATCTAACTGGTCTTGATCAAAAGACACGTCGTAATTGACGTAAGGCACAATGTCATGCACAAACGCATAGCCGTGTTGATTGGTTTTACCAACAGGTGTTAAGGCACGCTGCACTTCCACATTTGGAATATCGCCAACATTCACCAAAGCAAAAGCATTGTCTACATATTTGGTCATGGCCCATTTACGGTCTAACCACACTACTGCACCCTGATAATTGGCTTGACTGTAGCTAAAGCTCTCACTTTCATCGTGGCTTAAATATAAATTTCCCATCGGCATTTTCAGGGCGGTATAGGCATTTACTCCGACATCCCCTTCAGCTTGTTGGTGACGCACAGCAAGGGTGTAATCCACACCATTTTGCGTCAGGCTGCTCTGTGCATAACGCAACTGAGTTTGCTCATCAAAATTATGTGAAAGCTGCGCGCTGCGACGTTGGTCAAATTGATAATTCAGCGTTAAATATGCCCCGTCGCTATCCTGCATTTTCAAATCTTTATAATAAGAAAACGACAGTGAAGTTTGACGCCCAAACATACGAGAAAAACCGACTGTAAGCATTTGACTATCTGCAAAGCTATTTATTGCGTTGGGATGATAACGGCGCTCTAGATAGTTCACATTTAAGGTATTAATGAAAGGAATATTGAAAATACTGACATAAGCTAAGTTGTCGTATTCCACTGTTTGCGTCATATCGCTATAACCCAAACCACGATATTCAGGACTGTAGTATTTATGACTTGCACCAAGTGCAAGCCGACTTCCATTACGGCTTAACGAAGCGCCAAAGGTATAACCATCGCCCCAATCACTGTGGCTAGACGCAGCATGCGTATCTAACAAGGCATATTTACTGAGAGATTGCGTCCATAGCAACCCGACATTCTGCATATCTTTGCTATAACTTAAATTGGTTCCTAAAGTCGTGCTGTCTGTAATTCCACGTCTGAAATAAAGGTTGCCAAAAAACTCCCGATAATCATCCGACACGTAGTCGTAGTCATAACGCAGCTTTCCTGCAGAAAAGTTGTATTCGTTCAGTCCTGGTTTGAGTAGTTGCGTGGTGACATAAACTGGAAAAGATTGCACGGTACGATTTCCCAATACATCTTCCACCACCACTTGCGCCTCGCCCGACTGCTGAATATTGGCACCCGTATTTAAGGTATAGTGCCCAGGCGTCACTTGTTGCTGATATAAATTGATGCCATTAATGTATAAATCGACGGTGGATGGCAGTACAGCACTGCCTCTTAAGGTGGGTACATTCCAATAAATAAAGTCTGGATAACTGCTAAAATTTGAACCAAAAGACACACCACCAAATCTGAATGTATCTAATAAAGGATTGTAAACGCTAGTGTTATCACCCAAAGTTAAACGCTGATAACGAGATGGAAATTCTATTTCAAAACTGGTATTCAAACGCAGCAGCTTATCTTGATCTTGTTCTGCCTCTTTGCGATACATCATGCCATTTTTAAAAATCCAGTAATCTTTAAAAATACCAAGCTCCGCCAAGCCATTTAATTCATTGTAATTATCATAACGTGCATACAGCACATCATAATTTAAAAAACCGCCCAACTCTGCTTTAGACGGAATCGCATGGGTTTGGCTCAATTGTGCATCTATAAAATAGCTGGCAGGTACAGTTAATTTAATCGCTTGCAGCGCAAAATCTTGCTCAGACTGAATTTCATTGGTGGTTACAGAACAGAACTGAGTTTGTGCGCTGTGTTTTTGTAAACGGTCTTGCTGTAAACCGAGTTGTTGCAAAACCTCGCATTCCATATAGCGTTGCCCATCCTGCTGCAACACTAGACTTTCAATGACACGATCTACGCCATTTAGCCAGACACTATTCAATGCCATTTCAGTATTGGCAGCATTGGCGGGTAATGGTATCCCCCACAGGACACATTGCAGCGCAAAAAACAGTCGAGTTCTATGCATGATTTAGCCCTTCATTTTTAACTCAATGGCTTGCTCACTTTTATCTGTTTCAAGTTTGAGTATGTAATTTTTCAAATCACTGAGTTTGATTTGCCCCATATCAAAGCTGTGTTTTTGTTGATTTAACAAATATTTCATTTCACGTGTGGTTGCGATGGGTTGTTTTTGTTGGTTTAAAATGCTGATTGAAGAAATTTGCACATGCGATGCAGCATGATTTTCTATCTCTAAAAACAAATGGTCGTTTTGATAACGCGGGGTTGCAGTCACCTGAATGGCATCTTGCTTACCCACAAATAAAGGAACAGAAATCGTAAATAAAAATTGGAGAGCGTCTTCTTCCACCACAGGGGCAATTTCTTTAAAAACAATACGCCAAGTTTTTTCTTGCGCCATTTCTTCCTTAGAAAGTGGTCGGCTAAAACCTACGCGTATCACTTGTTGTGCATTCGGTTGTAAAACAAAGTTTTTAGGATTAATTAAGATGTCTTGTTCTGGTTCTAGCACATCTTCACCCTGTGCATTTTGCGACCATTTGTAGGCAGACATTTCAAAGCTTTTCGGTTCAGTAAGATCGGTGGCTTCCATGACTACTGTTGCACTGCGCTGTCGTGCTTTATCGCCCAAATACATTTGAGTCGGTGAAATCACCAAATTTGCATAAACTGCCTCTGCACATAAACAACTTGCGACCAGCACATATTTCAATAATTTTTTCATGCATCCCCCAACAATGTCTGATTACGCTTGTCTTTAGACTAAAAAGTTGACTCCACCCTGTCGGTAAAGCCAACTGATTCAGATTGCGTTCAAGTGAATTAGAATGACACTCGAATGTTGTATTTATCGGTATAGGTACCCGCTGGTTTAGAAATACCTACACCGTCACTTTTAACCAAGACATTGTAAGTACTCCAGCCATTGTTGCCTGGCGCAATATTGGTTTGCTGATCGTTTAACTGAATCAAAGATGGTGAACCCGCACGTTTGGTTTCAACCGTTAAGCCCACTGCATGATTACCTGATTTGGCTGCAGATTTGGTTGTTTTGCCTCCACCAACACGGTTGTCGGTATCGACCAATAAGTTGTAGTTTGCATTCGCCCCAACCATAAATTGACCAGAAGCTTGTGCACCATCTTTTAATGAGATACTTGGTGTTTTCACTTTCAGCTCACAGCGCTTAGGCACAATCACTTGAATTGGAATACTTCCTGTACATGGCCCTTCGTTACATACTGGGGTTGGCTTAGGGTCTGGTTTAGGATGATGATTACTACCCGCCATTGTTACCGTTGAAAAAGCTCCGAAAACAATCAAAGCAGCAGCAGTTTTAATAAATTTAGACATGTCACTTCTCCATAACTCTTATAAAAAACCATTTTTTAATCATTCACTCGCTTGAGATATCGTTAGAATTATTGAAACTCAATCCTTAGCAAGTTTCTTCATTTTAGGTATTTCTCACAAAAATCCATCTATACGCCCCATTTCACACAATTTTTAATAAACTTTGAATTTCAGCAAATTACGAGATTAAAGTACTGTTTTAAATGACATCGCAAAAAACTAGGGAGCAGCTCACTCCCCAAAATTTGTGATCCAAATTTTAGGGATAATGAAAAATATATATTTATTTACATTTAAACCAACACATTGTTTTTATTTAACTTTAATAACATTTTTATTTTAACTTTTGTTACATTTTGAGTGGATTTATTTTTGAAAGAATGGTCAAAATTCGGTTTCTAGTCTAATTTTTACTACACTTTTCACGTATTTGATTCACTATCTCCTATCACATTCGACAGATTGAGCGTTTTTTAACATCAAATCTCACCAATTACAGGGATTGCCCTTCGCTATGAAAAATAGTCAAGAAATTAGAACAGGTCGTCACTGTGTTTTTAATATGCACGTTCACTTGGTATTTGTGGCGAAATATCGTAGAGATGTTTTCACCAATGCCATGCTTGAAACGATGCGTGAAGTATTTGAACGTGTCTGCTTAGACTTTGAAGCTGAGTTGGTAGAGTTTGATGGTGAACATGATCATGTTCATCTGCTTGTGAACTACCCACTTAAAATAGCAATTTCTAGCTTAGTAAATAGTTTAAAGGGTGCTTCCAGTCGCATTCTAAGAACCAAACACCCTGACATTAAAAACAAGCTATGGGGCAATGCCCTGTGGTCTCCAAGTTACTTCGCTGCGTCATGCGGAGGTGCGCCAATCGGAATTATTAAACACTATATTCAGCAACAGCAAACACCGCATTAATGGCTTACGCCAGTCGCTTATATCCTCGGGCTGAACCCCGAGGTTTTACACTCCAACGGATAAAACCCCATTCAAACCATTGCCTGAACGGGGTCATCACACCTGAGTCAATCATCTTAACTCAGGTACACACGCCTGACTTATTTAACGTAAGTCAACCAATGTGCATATTTGTCATTCTTGCCTTGAACTGCGTCAAAGAAAGTTTTTTGAATTTCAGTGGTAATTGGGCCACGTGAACCACAGCCAATTACACGGTCATCGTATTCACGAATTGGGGTAACTTCTGCTGCTGTACCTGTAAAGAAGGCTTCATCGGCAATGTAGAATTCATCACGCGTAATACGGCGTTCAACTACTTCATACCCCAAGTCTTTAGCAATGGTGATCACCGTTTGACGCGTAATACCATCTAAAGCACCGCCTGCGATGTCTGGTGTATGTAAAACGCCATCTTTAATTAAGAATACGTTTTCGCCAGAACCTTGGCATACATAACCTTGTGGGTCCATCAACATCGCTTCATCATAGCCTGCTTGCGCTACTTCTTGGTGTGCAAGAATAGACAAAGTGTAGTTACCAGAAGCTTTGGCTTTACACATAGTCACGTTTGGATGGTGATGCGTAAACGATGAAGTTTTAACGCGAATACCTTTAGCCATCGCTTCTTCACCCAAGTATGCACCCCAACCCCAAGCCGCAACAGCGGCATGAATGGTGTTATTGGTTGCAGCAATACCCAGTTTTTCAGAACCAATCCAAATTAATGGACGTAAATAGCACGATGAAAGTTTGTTTTCACGTACCACATCAATTTGCGCCTGTTCTAAAGCTGCTTGATCAAATGGTACTTTCATTTGATAGATTTTTGCAGAGTTTAACAAACGCTTAGTATGGTCCTGAAGACGGAAAATCGCAGTTCCGTTTGGCGTTTCATAAGCGCGGACACCCTCAAACACACCCATACTGTAGTGTAAGGTATGCGTTAAGACGTGAATTTTTGCATCACGCCAGTCAACCAATTGTCCATCTTGCCAAATAAAACCATCACGATCAGCCAAATTCATGGCACACACTCCAAATGTTTATACAATAGTCATTTTAATCCAACGCAGACATAGCAGTCGGATCAATTAATCTTTGCCATAACTTGCAAACGACCTCACGGGTATCGTACCAGTCCGCAGCATTGACTTGCATGGATTGATTTGCAAGGGCTAAGCGGTGGCTTTCGGCTCGTTCACGGAGATAAGCTTGAATCAATGCTGTCGCATCGTCGCTGGATAAGCAACCTGTTTTTGCGGCATCTTCAAGGATTCTTACGTTGTCGGAATAATGGGCGAGATCAGGATTCGACCCACTCCAGGCTAATACCGCATACTGTGCCATAAATTCGATATCAACGATACCACCTGCATCCTGTTTTAAATGAAAAATTCCATCTTTTTTTTGCTCTTTAGATGAACCCAAATGATCTTTCATTTTTTGACGCATTTTCAGCACTTCACTGCGGACATAAGCTTCATCTCGCGGCTGGGTTAAAATCTGACAACGCAACACTTCAAACTTGTCACGTAAACATTGCTCACCCGCAATACTGCGCGCACGCACTAAAGCCTGATGCTCCCACAGCCACGCACTTTTCAGTTGATATTGCTCAAAGGCCCGTAAACTGGTCACCAATAAACCCGCATCTCCCGAAGGACGTAAACGGGTATCGACATCATAAACTCGACCATCTAAAGTTTGCGTGGTCATAAGCGAAACAAACTTTTGCGCAACCCGCATGGCAAATTCAAAACCACTGATAGGTTTCATCCCATCGGTATCGGCCTGCTCATCCATGGCATGCACAAAGACCAAATCCAAATCTGAACCATAGCCCAACTCGATCCCACCGACCTTACCATAGCCAATAATCGCAAAGGCATTATGTTCTAAACCACAGCGCTGCCCTTCACTGTCGAGTGGATAACCATGCTTTTTGGCCGTAATTTGATACGCCAATTGTAAAGCTGCATTTACTGTTACTTCGGCAATATCGGTTAACGCATCTGACACTTTCATTAAGTGACTTTCTGCCAGTACATCGCTGGCCGCAACTGTTAATACGTTGGATTTTTTGAATAAACGTAGCACCCGCATGAGGTCTTCAACTTCATCCAGTTCAATGCGCAGCAATTGTTGGCGCAAAGAATCTTCCAAATCGCTGCGTTTTGGCAATTCAAAATCCATAGATAAAAATTCATCCAACAACACAGGATATTGCGTCAATTCTTCACAAATCCACGGGCTGACTGTGGCCATTTTTACCAAGCGTTGCAGTGCCCCCTTGCTTTCAATCAGCATGACCAAATACACGGTACGACGCAGAACAGATTCGACCAGTGGCATTAAACGCATCAATGCCATTTGTGGATTTTCTGACTGCAACACTGCTTCAATCAAGTGTGGCCAAAAGGTTTTTAAACGCTGTAAAGCTTTGGCGGTGAGTTTTTTAATGGCGTGTCCATACCAGAACTCATGCACTAAATTTTTCGCTTGATCGTCTAGTACCGCATCGAGCTGTTTTTCTAGCTGACTGTAATTTTCCAGCAAAGAATCGGGTTCATTTTCTTTAATTAAATGCTCAAACTGATAAATGACTTTGACACGCTTTTCATTTAGGGTCTGCATAAAGCTGTCCCAATCGGCAAAGCCCAAAGTATCGCTAATGCGTGCGCGTAACTCAGGTTCAGTCGGTAAAGCTTGGCTTTGCTGATCATTCAAGGCTTGAATGGCATGTTCTACTCGACGCAGGAATAAATAGGCATCTTCCAAATCCAGTACGGCTTGTGGCTCTAGCAATTCAGCTTCGCCCAAATGGCGCAAACTCACCAAACACTGGCGGTCTTGTAATTCTAGTTTTGAACCACCGTAAATCAGCTGAAAAACCTGCACAATAAATTCAACTTCACGAATACCGCCCGCGCCCAATTTAATATTGTCTTCAATATTACGACGCTGCACTTCGCGCTCAATCATGGCTTTCATTTCGCGCATGGCTTCAAAGGCGGTGTAATCGACATATTTGCGGAATACGAAAGGTCGGGTCATTTCCAGCAGTTCATAACCTTCTTGCCCACCTGTGATAATACGTGCCTTAATCCAAGCATAGCGTTCCCATTCGCGTCCATGCTGGCTTAAATATTTTTCCAGTGCGACATGGCTAATCGCCAAAGCAGAACCATCGCCCCACGGGCGTAAACGCATATCGACGCGGAAAACAAAACCATCGGCGGTGATATGATCTAATAGATAGATCAGTTTTTGTCCCCATAAAATGCAGAATTGCTGCACTTCAATACACTTGCGTCCATTGGTTTCGCCTTGTTCATCAAAGGCAAAAATCAGGTCGATGTCGCTGGATAAATTCAGTTCCTGCGCACCATGTTTACCCATGGCGACCACAATCAGGTCTTGGACTTTGCCGTTATATCCCATCGGTTCGCCATGCTTGGCAACCAACGGAATCCGCGCAAAATCTTTGGCAACTTGCACACAAATATCGGCAAAGTCTGAAAGTTCCTGTGTCAACGTCACCACATCGGTGAGTTGGTTGGCATCTTGCCAAATCCAGCGGAACATTAAACGCGCGCGTAAAATTCGCAGGGTTTTCATCCACAAGGTTTCATCTTGAATGTCTTGTAAAGTCGAAATCACCAGTTGATGAATGTAGTCTGCGCTCAGCGGTTTTAGGAATTGGTCAATTGCATAATCCTGCTGTAACAGGCTTTCGTGATTTGCCAAGACTTGTTCTGCATATTGACTGGCATGTAACGTTTTTTGCAATTGTTCCGCATTCATTTTTAAGACCTAAAACCCAGTTTTATTTTGAAATATTGTCAACTCATCTATTTATAGCAGCAGATGCGCCAAAGAAGAAAATAAAATTACAGCAATCTGCAAAATACCTCTTGCTTAAAATGCAGCGATAAAAAAACCGAAGCCTAAACTTCGGTTTTATCTGCTTGATGCAATGCTTATTCAGCATCTAGCATTAATTCTGCGCTCATACCAACCGTGTTAAAACCTGCATCGACATACAGAATTTCACCAGTAATACCATTCGCCCATGGTGAGCAAAGGAATAATGCCGCATTACCAACATCTTCAATGGTCACGTTGCGTTTTAAAGGTGCAACTTTTTCATTGAGGTCTAACATTTTACGGAATGATTTAATGCCTGATGCAGCAAGCGTACGAATCGGACCTGCAGAAATTGCATTCACGCGAATACCGTCAGCACCCAAGCTTGAAGCCAAGTAGCGTACACCTGCTTCTAAAGATGCTTTCGCCATACCCATGACGTTGTAGTTTGGCATCACACGCTCAGAACCTTGATAAGTCAAAGTCAATAAGCAACCTTGGCGTGCTTGTAATAATGGTTTTGCAGCACGTGCCATCGCAATAAAGCTATAAGCACTAATATCATGCGCAACTTTGAAACCATCACGATCTGTAACATCGGTAAAGTCACCGTCTAAAGTATGCGCAGGCGCAAAACCAATCGAGTGAACCAAACCATCCAAACCATCCCAGTGCTTTGCCAAGTCAGCAAAAGCTTGCTCAATTTCTGCATCTACACCTACATCGCAAGGCAATACAATGCTTGAGCCAAATTGTGCAGCGAAGTCATCAACACGTTTTTTGAGTTTTTCATTCGGATAAGTAAATGCTAATTCTGCACCTTCACGATGCAATGCTTCTGCAATACCAAATGCGATAGATAATTTACTTGCAATACCAGCAATTAAAAAACGCTTACCCGCCAAAAGACCTTGTGCCATGTGAAACTCACCTTGATATATTTCGCAGTATCATGCCAATTCTGAACGCATAGTGAAATTGCATAATGCGCCTTTTTTTGCCGATTATGTAAAAACTCAATGGCGTTTCAAGTGAGTGGTAGATGAAATCACAGGATTGATCTGCAAGCGGTGGTGTACAATCTTGATTAAAAACCTGCCCTACCACTTGGCATAATGCTGTTCAAGCAAACCGTATTCGTTTAACAAAATAATTTCGGTGCCGTCTTGTTGAATAGTACCGCTAATCTTGGCTTGCCATTGGCTAAACTGACTGCCGACCAGACGCAAATTCAGATTTTCATAACGGCGCCAACCTGTACTAACAGTTAAATTTAAACGATGATCCAGTGAACGAATACTCCACGAACCGTCATCTTCAGGCTGGAATAACACATCTGTTAATGGATACAGCACACCATTGATCCACAAGCAGTTTTCATTGCCAAAACTTTCATTCACTCCAGACGCCAGATTCAAGCCTACACGACGGTTTTCGGTATCCCAGAAGTTACACGACAACCAAAACCATGCCGTTTCAGGACGTAAAAAACCGCAGGTGTCATCTAAAGAAGCAAAGGTGCGTTCATGGAATTGAATGGTTTGTCCGATTTTATTGACAAAATAGCCTTCACAGCCGAGCGTGGTCAGTTTTTGGGTGTACGTCCAACCATTAATACCCGTTGGGCTACACATACTCAGCGGGTCTGTGCCTGCACAAAATATCCGCGCACTGAGTTTTATTTCACCGTATTTGGTCACGCGGATATAACGCACACCATTGGCATGTTGAATTTCAATTTGAAATGGTGATTTTTCAAAAAAACTTTGATTAAATAACGGTTGCTCATCTAAAACAGTATTACGCGATAATAAATTAATCGCATTCCATTCCTGTACTTCTCCCGTCATGTGATTATAAATATAGACAAAACCGTGCCCTGCCCAAGCAATATCGGCAATCGCAAGCCCAATGGTATAGTGTTCGTGCTGAATACTACAAAATTTAAACTTTTTATATTTTAATCGCTTACGCCAACCTGACAATACCTCACCATACGGTGATTTATATTGGTAAGCCTGATAATCAATTTTTTTGGGAAGTTCACTAAAGCGTCCATAATGCGGTTGTCCATTCGCCTGAATTAAATCCATTGAAGACATTCCCTGTTGTCTAAAAACAATTCATCTTTGGTCGTATTATGCCTACAAATGCATGTACAAAAAACTCGCAGCTTATGATTTTGTTCAAAAAACTATAAAAACATAGATTGTTTTACCATTTTAAGACCTGAGCGCTTACTAAATATACAAAATATAAATTAATCTATTTCTGCCTCAATATTCTGAATACTTTTAAGCATCAGCATTCAAAGTCAGATAGGTATTTTCCCAGCGATTGCCTGAAAATGACCCTTCAACCAATTGCACATAGCGACCATGCACCTGATCTATCGCAATACAATCATCTACCTCTAAGACCCGATCGGTATGTTGTTTTTGCCAGTGCTGGGCAAAATAGGCTTTACCACGCTGTTTTGCCACCATTGGGTTTTGCGCCACCACCAAAACATAACGATGTAACTCACCAAACTCTCGCGGATCATATCCACCTAAATTAATTAAATACAGTCGGTTTTCTGCCTGATTCGGCTGCGCATCGGTAAATTTTAAATAGTAAGATTTGCCTTCAAACTCAACACCATTAATTTGCGCCCATGCATCAATATGCAAACCTTTCGGCTCTGCAAACCAAGCCTGCTTGAGTTGAGGATAGGTCTGTTCTAAAGAATCTCCTACAGCGAGTACTACATCATGCACTTCAGTATTGGCTCGCGCATGACGCCCACCTAACATGACGATAAATAAACTGGGCATATCCGACTCCTACGCAAATATCCTAAGCTTGATTGCTTTTAGAGTTGATGATTTTTAAGCTTGATCATTTAAAGTAACGAGAATTTTTTAATTCTCCAAATAAAAAATCGTGCCGAATTGCTTCAGCACGATTGAATTGAAATACAGCATGCTTTATTTCAAGCAGCTTGCGATTTACATATCGACCATTTCCACGCCATCAATGCGGGCAACAGTCATTAGGTCCTTATCACCACGACCTGAAACGGTTGCAATAATAATTTGGTCTTTATCCATCGTTGGTGCAAGCTTGCTCACATAAGCCATAGCATGCGAGCTTTCTAAAGCAGGAATAATCCCTTCGATACGGGTTAAATCACGGAAACCTTGCAAGGCTTCTTGGTCATTGATTGGCACGTAATCGACACGGTGCATATCTTTCAGGAAGCTGTGCTCTGGCCCTACCCCTGGATAATCCAGACCTGCAGAAATAGAGTGAGTTTCGATGATCTGACCTTGTGCATCCGACATTAAATAAGTACGGTTGCCGTGTAATACGCCTACGTGTCCTGCATTCAATGGTGCAGAGTGTTTGCCTGTTTCAATGCCTAAACCTGCGGCTTCAACACCATACATCTTCACTTCGGCATCGTTCAGGAATGGATAGAACAAGCCCATGGCGTTAGAGCCACCACCTACACACGCCACCAATGCATCAGGTAAACGACCTGCCTGCTCTTGAATCTGACGACGCGCTTCACGACCAATGATCGACTGGAAATCACGTACCAATTGTGGATATGGGTGTGGGCCAGCGACTGTACCAATCACGTAATATGTAGAGTCAACATTGGTCACCCAATCACGCATGGCTTCGTTCATGGCATCTTTCAATGTTTTAGAACCGCTTTCCACAGGCACAACAGTTGCACCGAGTAAACGCATACGATACACGTTCATGGCCTGACGTTTGACGTCTTCTGCACCCATGAACACCACACACTCTAAGCCTAAACGAGCAGCAATGGTCGCAGTTGCTACACCGTGCTGACCTGCACCTGTTTCGGCAATAATGCGTTTTTTACCAGACAGTTTTGCCAATAATGCCTGACCAATGGTGTTATTCACTTTATGTGAGCCAGTATGGTTCAAATCTTCACGTTTTAAGTAAATTTGCGCACCACCCAACTTTTTTGACCATCGCTCAGCATAATACAAAGGACTAGGACGACCTACATAGTAGGCGAGATCGCGGTCGAATTCTGCCAAAAACTGCGGATCATCTTTCATGCGGAAATACAGTTTTTCTAAATCTTGTAAAGCCGCCATCAGCGTTTCTGACACAAAACGTCCGCCATGGATCCCAAAATGCCCTTTTGCATCTGGGAATTGGGTATAGTCAATCACTGAGTTATTGTGATTTGTACTTTGCTGATCCACGTTGGACTCCTTGCATGAAGCTTTCTATGAGTTGTTGGTCTTTAATACCTTTTGCAGACTCTACCCCACCACTGACATCAACAGCATAGGCTTGAGTCGTCTGTATTGCATCTTCAATATTTTCAGGGTTTAAACCACCCGCCAAAATTAAAGGAATATCGAGTTTGGGGAATTTTGACCAGTTAAAACTGTGTCCTGTTCCACCTTTCAATTCTGGATGCCACGCATCTAAAAGTACTGCGCTTGCCCCTGCCTGTTGGTAGCGTTTCACTTCTGCGACAACATCCAGTTCAGGTTTCACCTGAATGGCTTTGTACCATCGACGTCCAACTTGCTCTGCTATTTGCTGGCTTTGCAACGGTGTTTCATCACCATGAAATTGCAGAATATCTAAAGGCACTTGTTTCAGTACAGCGGCAATTTCATCAGCCGTTGCATTGACAAATAAACCAACCACTTGCACATAAGCGGGAATGTTTTGCAGCAAGCCTTGTGCTTGTTCAATGTTCACATGGCGCGGACTTGGAGGATAAAACACCAAGCCAATTGCATCTGCACCCGCATGTACCACACTGTTTATATCTTGAATTCGCGTGATTCCGCAAATTTTGGCACGGGTACGCATCGTTTTGAACTCTAATCCTGATTTTCAATCTTCATTTTGCTGATCTTGCTGTATGCGACTTTTAAATTGTCTGTTCCCACAAACAAAATCAGATATTAGGGCGAATCATTGTAATGCAATTTTCAGAAGTTGAGTGAAGTTCAGGCGGATTATTCTACATTTCCGTTGTTTAAAAGCTGAACAGACTTTATACTTCGCGCAAATGCAACGAGTTCTAGCTTTGAGCTTTAGGGAAGTTGGTGAAAGTCCAACACTGCCCCCGCAACGGTAACCATGAAACGTATATCGATTTAAATCTTATGATTTACACCACTGTATGAACAATATGGGAAGGTGGATATACAGCGAAGCAATCATTGACTAAAAGATGCTTGGCACATTGTAGTCCGGAGACCTGCTTGTTGTGCCCTTAACTCAATCATTCACGTGGGGTGAATGTATGGAGCAAAGTCATGTCTACTCTTTTTCAGCCTACTGCTTTAGTGGGCGCAATTGCGCTTGCAATGGGTTTCTCTACGTCTGTATCTGCACAAGACAGTTCTAATGTTGTCAATGCATCTTTAGACACTTTAGTCGTTACCGCGACACGTTCTGAAGAAAAAATTGGTGATGTGCCTGCGCGGATTTCTGTGATTGATCAAAATGCGATAAAAAAGAATCCTGCTCTCAATTTATCTGACTTAATCCAACAAGACCCTTCTGTTTATGTGAAACAAAGCGGGGGTATGGGGCAAATTTCAGAAATTGGACTACGTGGAACTAAAGCCGTACATACCCTAGTATTAAAAGATGGTGCTCGCTTAAATAGCCAAAATGAGCTTGGTCCACTTTATCCTGCATATTTAGATACTTCGGATATTCAACAAATTGAAATTTTGAAAGGCCCAGCTTCCGTTCAATATGGTAGTGATGCAATTGGTGGTGTAGTTCAACTTATTTCAAAAAAACCTGTGAAGTCTGGTGCAGAATTAACTGGCATCTATGGTGAAAACAATACTTATAAAACCATTCTAAAAGCAGATTTAGTCACAGATCAAGGATTCTATGCTCAAGTAGGTGGACAACGCTTAGAAAGTGATGGAACTCGCATTTTTGAAAGCCAAGATAAAAGCGACAATGCCAGCTACGATCAAAAAGGCTACAATGCTAAAGTAGGCTATTTCCAGCAAAATCAGATTGATGCCTCTGCTTCGATTAGTGAAAATAAAGGAACCAGTATTTTCAGTAATGACTACATTACCAATACAGCTCCTCGTAATTTTGTAAATCGTGTCATTAATGCAAAAGTTGATTACAATATTCTGCAAAATTTAATTTTAGGCGCTCATTTTGCAAATGTTCAAGATAAGCAAGATGTACCTGCCTACGGTTCAAAATACGATACAGAAAACAATCAAACTGACCTAAACCTGAAGTGGAAGTTTACTCCACATCAAAATATTCTGATTGGCACAACTTATAATGATGCAAACTATCAAACCAATACTATTATTAATAATGATCAAAGCGTAGCAAGTACAGGTTATTATCTACAACACCAATTTAAAAATGAACTGTTTGACACCCAAGTTGGGCTACGTGTAGAAGACAATGAGCTTTTTGGAAGCCACACAGTAGGTCAAGGTGCTATTCGCTATCATTTCCTGCCTAATGCAAGCGTTTATGCCAATATTGGCAGTGCATTCCGTGCTCCAACCCTGAATGAGCTATATTCTCAGTGGGGCGGAAATGAAAATTTAGAACCCGAAGAAAGCATCTCTTATGAACTCGGTTTTAATTATGCTATTACGGATAATCTAGCAACTAGTTTTTCTGTTTATCGCACCAATGTGGATAACTTAATCGTCTATAGCGACAGCATGAATCAAAATGTTGGGGAAGCCAATTTTACAGGCGGTGAGGCAGGTCTTAAATGGAAACAAGACGATTTATTCCTCGCGACAGAATATGCTTATGTTGAAAGTGAAAATAAAGCAACAGGTTTAGAGATTGCTTATCGACCTAAACAGACATTCACATTAACTACTGGATTAGAAAATCCAGTCTATGGCATTAGTACGTCGTTAATTGCACGTTCGCACTCAAATGCAAGTAATAGCGCAAATAGTATAAAAGTTCCAGGTTATGCAACCGTCGATTTCAATGCTTATTGGAATATTAACCCAACGGTTAAAGTCTTTACTAATATTCAGAACATTGGCGATGTGCAATATCGAGAAGTCTATAAGGCTGCAAGCTCTTGGGACAACTTACCAGAAGATTGGTACATCAACGGCGGTCGCCTCGCTTCTGCTGGTGTAACTTTCCGCTACTAAAACCGGCATAACAACAAAAACTTTAAAACAGCGCAGTTTATGGATAATGTAATGACCGACATTATCCTTTTTTATTGCGCCAACTTTTATTTCTTACGACCAAGTAAACGCAACTTTCACTTTCAAACAAGGAACGACCATGGGCCACCGCTTAAGCAAAATTTATACCCGAACAGGCGACTCAGGCACAACAGGACTGGGCGATGGCGCACGTGTTACCAAAGACGACTTACGCATTCATGCACTGGGCGATGTCGATGAACTCAATGCCTGCATAGGCGTTTTGCGCTCACAAATTACACATAGCAACATTCAAGACAAAAACACTTGGGACAAATCGCTCAGCCTGATTCAGCACTGGCTATTCGATTTAGGCGGTGAAGTCTGTATCCCCAATTACCACCTCGTACAACCGCTTGCGATCGAATACTTAGAACAAGACATTGACCGCATGAATGAAAGCCTGCCAATGCTCAAAGAGTTTATTTTGCCTGCAGGTACATTGGCATGTAGTTATGCACATCAAGCTCGTGCCGTATGCCGTCGTGCAGAACGCAGTTTAATGACCGTACACAACCGTGATCAAAATATTCAGGCACCGTCTTTGCAATTACTAAACCGACTATCTGACTGGTTATTTGTGGCATCTCGCAGCTTGCAACGTGCCGAAGGAGGCAGCGAAGTATTATGGCAAAAGAACATCAATGACAGTATTGGTAACTAACATTACAAGCTAAAATCGGAAACTAAAATAAAGCCCTGATTTTGCATCTAAAAAATCACGTCGGATGCTGCTTGATCTTTCAAAGCATCCGACCAAAATAAGAGTTGTCATCTCTTTGTCACGTCGTACTTGCATAATGAAAGCAAACTTTCAATTCATGGGCACATTATGCGCATAATTGGTCATCGTGGTGCGCGTGGCGAAGCGCCTGAAAACACGCTTGGTGGTTTTGAATACATTCAAAATATTGGCATTCGTGCGGTTGAGTTTGATGTGCGTCAACTCAAAGACAATGCCTTGGTGGTGATACATGATGATCAATTCATTCGCACTACAGGACAAGACAAAGCGTTGTATGAATGTAGTCTGGAAGATTTAAACCATTATAACCATGCGGTGATGTGGTCGGACTGGAATAAAGTCGAAACCACCCCCCTACTCAATCAAACCATGACCATTATTCAAAATTTTGATCATATTGAAGTTGAAGTCAAAGCGGTCAACTCGCATGCCGATGCTGAAAAAATTACCCAAAGTTTAGAGCAACATTTACAGGGTTTTGAACATAACGCTATCATCACCAGTTTTGATACAAAAATTCATTGGGTCTTGCAACAACAAAAATCACGCTTTAAACGTGGTTTATTGGTTGAAGATGATTTGCAATATCAAGCCATTGACCAGGCTTTAGCATTAGGCTGTTGCCAAATTGGTTGGATGAATGAACTCGCAACTGATGCACTCATTCAGGTCACACAACAAGCCAAACTGAATATCAGTGTTTGGACAGTCAACCAAATTGAACGTGCCAAACAACTTAAAGATTTGGGTGTTCAGGGTTTAATTACCGATTATCCTAAACTGATGATGCAACACTTGTAAGCGGCACAACCTCAAATATTTTGATGGATAAATAATTGATTTATTGTGCTTGTTTGGCTGCCGAATACCATATCTCCGTAAAATCTCGCAGAAGCCATTATATTCTGTTACCACACAGTACAATACAACTGTACAATAATGCTGTGATCGTGAATACGCTCATGCTAATATGCGAAAAGATTAATCCCCATAAAACTTAATACTATGATTTCAATCTACAGATCGGTCATAACGTTGTAACGGATTAAGGTCCATTTATACCTCCCAAGGTTCTAGGAGTGCTGTTGGAGATGAATGCTCCCCTACCTCAAGCCCCAATTAACTGGGTCGCTGTGTTTGCTCTGGTGGTTTTACCCATTGTAGCTGTTATCGCGATTCCGTTATATGCGTATCACCATGATTTTAGCCTTGCCGCTTGGATCAGTATGTTTGTATTACTTGGCGTAAGTAGCTTGGGTATTACAGCAGGTTATCACCGTTTATGGGCACATCGTGCTTATGAAGCGACTTTACCTTTAAAAATCATTTTAATGATTATGGGAACATTTGCCGTTCAGAACAGTATTCTGTATTGGGGTTCAGGTCACCGTACCCATCACCGTCATGTCGATGACGTCGAAAAAGACCCATATTCAATTAATAACGGCTTTTGGTATGCGCACATGGGCTGGATGTTACGTGACTATCCTGCCGCAGAGCCAAACTTTAAAAATGCACCAGATTTGTTAAATGACAAGTTGGTGATGTTCCAACACAAATACTATATTCCGCTCGTGATTGCAGTTCACGTTGGTATTTTGGTGCCAATAGGTTGGGCTGTAGGCGATATTTGGGGCGTGTTGTTATTAGGCGGTTTAATGCGTCTGATTTTAAGCCACCATGTTACTTTCTTTATTAACTCACTATGTCATATGTGGGGTTCGCGTCCATATACTGACGAAAATACCGCGCGTGATAACTTCTGGTTAGCAATTGCCACTTGGGGCGAGGGTTATCATAACTATCACCACATTTTTCAGTACGATTATCGTAATGGCGTAAAATGGTGGCAATATGACCCGACTAAATGGTTAATTTGGACATGCTCGAAGTTGGGCTTAGCGAAAAACTTACGCCGTATTCCAAGCTTTAATATTAAAAAAGCAGAATTGGCGATGCGTTTTAAATATGCAGAGCAAGACTTGGCGGTCTATGGACACAATGTAAATGATGACATTGGCCAAGTTAAAAGCCGTATTTCGCAAGAATATGATGCCTTTACTCAAACTCTGAACGATTGGGCAAAGTTAAAAGAGCAAGAAATTCAGGCGAAAAAAGCATCAGTAGCTGAAAAAATCCACCAAATAGATGACAAATTAAAAGTTGAATTCCAATTGGTTGAACAGCGCCTTTCACACCATCGTGAAACCTTGAATTTACTCACGCGTAACCTGAAAAAGAATCCTGTATCTGAATAAACCTCCTGTCTGATGCAATGCAGAAAGCCCTGATCTGTTCAGGGCTTTCTGCATTTTTAGACTACAGTTTTTAAAGCCTAAGTTTGCTATAGTGAAACTCACTTTGTACCAAAGCTCTCTCACTATGCAATTTAATCCACGTTATCCGACTCTGCCCGCCCGTCTTTATCACATGCAGCAGCCTTTACCTTTAAAAGGTGCAAAAGCAGGACACTTTAATGCTGCATTGGCAAAAGAACTGCAATGGACAGCCGAAGAACAACAGCACTGGATTGAATTTTGCAGTGGACAAACCACCTTTCAGGAATTTCCTGCTTTGGCAATGGTCTATGCAGGACATCAATTTGGACAGTGGGCAGGTCAATTGGGAGATGGACGCGGTTTACTCATTGCGCAAGTTTTGGATACACAACAACGTACCATTGACCTGCATTTAAAAGGTGCGGGGGCAACGCCTTATTCTCGTATGGGCGATGGACGTGCAGTATTACGTTCCGTGATTCGTGAATATTTGGCAGGTCATGCTTTAAATGCGCTTGGTGTGCCATCCAGCAATGCCGTTGGATTTACCTCATCCACTCAAGGCGTACAACGTGAAAAATTAGAACTAGGCGCAATGCTATTACGCACATCAGACTGTCATATTCGCTTGGGACATTTTGAATGGATCAATCAGTATCAACCTGAATTACTGCCTGAATTTGTGCAAAAGTGTATTGAATGGCACTACCCAGAATGCTTGGCAACCGAACAGCCGATACTCGCTTTTGCCACCCAAGTCATTCAGCGTACAGCAGTGATGATTGCGAAATGGCAATTGGTCGGTTTTGCGCATGGCGTGATGAACACCGACAATTTAAATATTACAGGTTCAACACTCGATTTTGGCCCTTATGGCTTTATGGAGCGTTTTCGCCCGAACTGGATCAATAACCATTCGGACTATCAAGGACGTTATACCTACCAACAACAACCGAGCGTAGCACACTGGAATTTATGGGTCTGGTTAAATAATTTAATTCCACTTGAGCAAAGCCCTGATCAAAAAGAACACTGGAAACAAGCACTGGCAGCATGCTTAGAACATTTTGAACCCACTTTTTTGGAGCATTACAAACTCGGCTTATGCGAAAAAATGGGGTTGCCAAGTTTCCACAAAGACAGTTTTGATTGCGCAACCAATTTCTTACGCATTTTGCAAAGTGAACAGCTGGATTACACCCAGAGCTTTATCCGCCTACAAAATAAACAATATACTGAAATACTGGATGATTGTTTGGATCGTCGTCAGTGGGAAAGCTTTTTGGCGCAGTATTTACAAATTCGTGAACATCAGGATACCGATGCCTTAGATACTGCTATGCAACAAGTCAACCCTCACTATATTTTGCGCAATCACATGGCACAAAAGGCGATTGAGCACGCAGAACGTGATGATTTTTCAGAAGTTGAGCGTTTATTTAATTTGCTCAGCCAGCCGTATATTCAGCAAACGGCATTGGAAAAACCTGAAGATTTAGCACCTTTGCCAAGTGATGTGCCAGAAGTGATGGTGAGTTGCTCATCTTAATAGCCTTGTTGCACAAATGCCTAACACTATGATTTTATTAAAAATATCAACAAACCTTTAAAAATTAGTGTCTTGCAAAATGTTTATGCAACAAAGCCTTTGTCCTGCTGAACAATTGATTGTACAAACTACAAAATTTAGCTGTGATGTGAAATGACAAATATTTTATCTAGCCCATCCCTCTGTATTAAAGATGGACTAGATTAATTTTTTCTACTCATCAGGATATTCAAAACGATAACCTACACCATAAACCGCTTGAATCCACTCATGTCGATTACCTGTTTCGGCAGCTTCAGTAATTTTACGGCGCAAGTTTTTAATGTGGCTATCGATCACCCGATCTGCCACTTCAAAACTGTCAGGGTTAATATGATCTAACAATTGCGCACGTGAATACACCTGCCCAACATGCTCTAAAAACAATTCCAATAAACGGAATTCGGTTGGGGTCAAATTCAAGGTTTTTTGCTGATACCAAATACGCTGCTGCGCTTTATCCATACGGAACAAAGACTGATCTTCGGGCTCAGCCTTACGTTCCAAACGGCGCAACACCGCTTGCACACGTGCCACCAATTCTTTCGGGCTAAAAGGCTTACACACATAGTCATCTGCGCCCATGTTTAGACCCAGTACCCGATCAATTTCTTCAGTACGTGCCGTGACCATAATAATAGGCACATCAGACTGTTCACGCACTTTGCGGCAAATGGTCAAACCATCCATACGCGGTACCATCAAATCTAAAATCATCAGGCTCGGTTTACGCTGCAAAAAGCTGTCATAGGCTTCTTGCCCATCATGAAACATACTGACTTCAAAACCAGCAGCTTCTAAATAATCTCGCACCAATTGGGCCAGTTCAATTTCATCTTCAACCAGCAAGATATGTTTCATGCACGATTCCTTAAAGTCCTTCAAGATTTGATTGTTTTAGGAAAGCTTAATTTGCAACGTAAACCACCCAACGGTGAATGTGCAAAACTTAACTCTCCGCCCAATGCTTTGGCAATTTTGACCGATAAAGCCAGACCTAAACCTGTCCCGCCTGTGGCACGTGTACGCGAATCATCGACACGATAAAAACGCTCACCCAAACGTGCCAATTGTTCATCACTTAAACCAAACGGGCTGTCATCTACATACACTGTCCACTCGGTTGGGCTTTGACTGGTGTGAATATGCACCTGCCCACCTGCTTCAGTATAGCGAATACTGTTACTCAATAAGTTGAGCATAATTTGTTTAAAGCGGTCTATATCCAATTGTAAATGCGTGCCTTCACCCGACACGATCAAGTCCAACTGTGCCTGTTCAAATTTCGGCTTAAAGCTTTCGATTTCCTGCTCAATCACTTGCCATGGATCAATGCTCGAGAAATAGCATTTCAGCTGCATGGCTTCGGCTTGCGCCAAGTCCGATAAATCCTGTGTGAGTTTTTTCAGACTATTGACCTGATGCATCATCGCAGCCAAATGCTCTGGTGTGGCTTTGCGGATACCATCTTGCATGGCTTCAATTTGCGCCTGCAACACCGCCAATGGAGTTTTTAATTCATGTGAAGTATCTGCCACCCACTGACGACGTGAAGTTTCATGTTGATCTAAAATCACCGCCAAATGATTCAATTCGGTAGATAAATCACCCAACTCATCATTACGATTGACCTTGACCTGATGCTGATAATTGCCTTTGGTTAATTCACGTGTACCATTTAATAAGCGCTGAATTGGCTTTTTAAAATAGGTCGCCAATAACAACGCAGCAACCAAGCTCGCCAAAATACTTAAAACATAAACCAATAATAAATAACGAGTTTGTTTACTAAAAAAGTTAATACTTAAAGCATCTTCCTGATCTAACACAGGTTTTAAGCCCAGATAACCCACGATTTTTTCACCGACCATAATTGGACGATAGGAAATTTGAGTTTCAGCAGGCTCTCCCACTACAAATTGCCGCTGGGCATCATATAAAGATAAGCGTGAACTCAAGCCTAAACGGTCAGGCATCGAAATAAATTGTTTTTTTCCAGATGATTCTGTCGTGTTTTGGTGTCCTTCATTTTTACGATCAGGACGGAAAGCATTCTGATTGGCACTCAAAGGAAACACTAAACCTTCAAATGGCTGAAATTGTGAAGGTAAATTCAGCTCTAACCAGCGAAGTTCTTCCGCATTGGCTTGTCGTTTGCCTGGCTCAGGCTCGACTACACTTGAGTTTACATTGGCCAGGGTGTGTTCCTGAAAATAACGCTGCTGCAAAGCAATGTCATACTGACGACGTAACCACCACCGAGATAAACGGTCATAATCATCAGGCGCAGCTTCACCTTCAATTTGGAGAATTTGCGCCTGAATGGCATTGCCCCAATCGTGATATACCGCATAGACTTCTGCCAAGTTTTGAGTGAGCAAGTCCAGCTTTTGCATTTCGACATCGGCCACATATTTGCTGAAGTTTCGCTGCATATTGACATGCAATACCCCCAAGCTGACCGTGGTAATTAGCAAGGTCGTCAGCAGCACTGTTAAGAACAGGCGTAATGCGATGGGTATACGGCGAATTTTCAAAAGCGCAATCTCAGCTTTTTTTGTCGATTTTGAGCATTGTAACCAACAGTGCTAGAAAAAACTCTCCATTGTTTCTACATCTTTATTATTTAATCTTTAATCATCCAAAATCACATGCTCTTGTATGGGGGAGTTTAAAATGAATAAGATGACAAAAATTGCTTTAGCCACTGCCAGCGTTTTATCTGTAGGTGCGCTGACTGCCTGTCAATCCACCCAAGCACCAAAAGATATGAAGCAGTCGCAATATATGCATGGTCATTATCAAAAAAACCGTCACATGACGCCTGAACAACGCAAACAATTTGAAAAAATGCGTACTGAACGTAAACAAGTCATACAAGACATTAAAAAAGCCTGCGATGGCAAAGCGGTGGGTTCAGTAGTCCAAATTAAAGCAGGTGAGCAAACACTAGAAGGCACATGTGCGATTACATTTAAACCGAACCGTGATGAAATGAAACGTGGTGAACATCACCCAATGCGTCGCGATAAAGCAGATCGTGGTGAATTCCGTGGCATGCATATGCATCGTGGCGAACCACTAACCGATGCGAAACGTGCTGAGTTAACCCAGCAATACGATCAACGTTTAGCTGAACGTCAAGCGCGTCAACAAGCTGCGACCAAAGCCTGCCAAGGTCAAACCGATGGTAAAGCTGTGCAGCTAAAAATCGGCATACAAACAATAGATGGCAAATGTATCGTTCACTTCCAACCTAACGCACCTGTTTCAGCACCGGATAAGGCTGCTTAAGCCACTCTAAAAAGCTTGACTTCCTCACCTCCCTAAACGGAGGTGATTCCTACTGCTAGACGCTTAAGCCCAAGCGCAAGTATGTTCTTAGAACTATTTAAATCCCGATCATTGGTATTTAAACAGTTTTCACATTCCCATACTCTTATTCGCAAATNCTATCACTATATGAAAATTGTAGAGCTTGTGTTCTACCTAAAACTTCTAAGTTTGTCCGAAAGAGTAAGTCTACAATTTTCCCCTAATTACTCCTTTCAACTCTGAACGGTAACTAAGCACTTTGATGCTGTATTCACAAGGTTAGATCGTGATTAGTGAGTAATTAAAACACTAATGGATTGTAGAGGTACACATGATTACATTGGGTATTGATGTCAGTAAAGCCAAAATTGATTGTTGTATTTTTCCTTCTGGTCTAACTGGAAAGAGAAAAACCAAAAGGTTTGATAATGCACAATCT